>JAHJQU010000495.1 GCA_018819005.1 Pseudomonadota bacterium
AGAGCAGGTGGACATCCTGGACATGGCCCAGATCGAGCCTTGGCAATTGCGGCTCCAGGCCCAGCCGGGCTTTGAATGGTCCGCCTGGCTCTACTACGTGGTCAAGCTCGACCACCTGCTCTGCGTGCCGGCCATGATCTGTCTTTACAGCGGCCTCAAGCACCTGCTTGAAGCGCCTGCTTCGGAATCACGCCCCGGGAAAATGGAGGGGTCGTGATCATCACCAACCTGCCCATCTGGATCGTTGACGTGGCCGGCTCGGCTGCCATGATCGTTCTGTCCCTGATGTGCCTGCGCCTGGCCCTGAGGCTCAAGTGCCTGGACCAAAGCAACGTCATCTGGACCTATCTGGCCTGGGTCTGCTATGCCCTTTGCCTCTTCGCCTTTTCCCGGGGAGCCGGCCACATCCTCAAACAGGTGCTGGTTATGACCGGAAGGGTAAATATTTGGGAAGCGATACGTCCGCTCAGCGGCTCGATCAACACCCTGTCCTTTATGGTGGTGTCCTCGGTGACCCTGTTTTTTCAGCGCATCTGGATCATCTACCGCGATATTCAAAACGACAAGCGCGCCTTGCAGGGCCTCAGCGATGAGTTGCTCTTTCTCAACCGCCACCTCGAGCGCCTCGTGGCCGAACGCTCCAAAGAAGTGGCGGTTTCCGAACGCAAGTACCGCCGCATTTTTGAAGTTTCAAAAGATATGATACTTGTTATGGGCAAAGACGGCATAATACTTGAGCTTAATCCGGAAGGATATGCAATGCTCGGATTAAAAAGAGCCGACAGCTTAAACGGCAAAAGATTTAAGGATTTTTTTTCAGATGAAAAAGACTGGGGACGCATTGAAAAAATGATGGGGAGGAATGGTTTTGTTACAAATGTTGAGATAGTATTGAAGTGCTCCGACGGCGCCAGGATGGGTTCGCTTGTAAGCGGAAGCATAGACGCCAACCAGCCCGGACAGGATGAGACCATTCACTTTCTGGTCAAGGATATTGAACAGAGAAGAATTATGGAAAAGCAGATGGCTCAGGCAGACAAACTCGCTTCCATTGGCCAGCTTTCAGCCGGGATAGCGCATGAAATTAATAACCCGCTTGGGGTGATTCTGGGTTACACACAGCTTCTCCTGCGGAATGAAAAAACAGCAACGGACAGATACGGCGATCTCAAAACGATTGAAAAACATGTTAAAAACTGCAAGTCTATTGTAAAGGACCTGCTTAACTTTTCGAGGAGTTCGAAATCTGAAATCAAAACAACCTTCATCAATGAAGCAGCGGATGATGTGTTGAATTTCATCCTGCATCATTCCAAACTGGATGGAATAGATATTGTCCGGAATTTTGACCAATCAGTTCCGCCCATGCTCCTTGATGAGAAAAAGATAAGGCAGGTCCTGATAAATCTTTTGATGAATGCCGGTCATGCCGTCGGGAAGAAAGGAAACATCAGCCTTTCAACCGAATATTTAAGGCAGGACAATGAAGTGGCCATAAAGGTGGCCGATACGGGATGCGGGATAGAGAAAAAAAATCTGACTCGAATCTTCGATCCTTTTTTTACGACAAAACCGACCGGGGAGGGAACCGGCCTTGGGCTTTCGGTAAGTTACGGAATTGTGAAAAGTCATGGAGGCAATATTCTCGTTGAAAGCGAGCCCGGTAAAAGGACTCTGTTTACCGTTCTTCTGCCGGTGGTTTCGCCTGAAACCGGAAACTAAGATTATATGAAAATAAAAATACTTGTAGTAGACGACGAACCTGATATGCGTCAGCTTTTAAAGCGGAGCCTTGAGCCTGATCTCGAATGCAGGGTTGAAACGGCTTCTTCAGGAGAAATGGCGCTCAGGATACTTGAAGAAAATAATGTTGATATGGTTTTGGCCGATATAAAAATGCCGGGCATGGACGGGCTTGAACTCCTGGAGCTGATAAAAAGAGATCATCCTGATCTGACGGTAGTAATGATGACCGCATTCGGCCGGATTGAAATGGCTGTTGAAGCCATGAAGAGGGGGGCATACGATTTCATAACAAAGCCGTTTGACCATGATGCCCTGATCTTGAGGCTTCAAAATGCTGTTGAAAGAAGCAGGCTTCTAAAGGAAAATCGCAAACTTCTGAAAGAAAGTCAAAATACTCATGCATTTATAGATCTTGTAGGTAAAAGCGCTGTAATGGAAAGAGTGTATGAAACCATACAGATGGTTGCTCAAACCGATCTTACTGTTCTTATCACCGGCGAATCAGGAACCGGAAAGGATCTTGTCTCAAAAGCTATTCATGCTTTAAGTAACCGCAGCAAAGGCCCTTTTGTTGCAGTTAACTGCCCTACTGTTCCGGAAAACATTCTTGAAAGCGAATTGTTCGGGTATAAAAAGGGCGCATTCACCCATGCAACCCAGAACAAAATCGGACTTTTTCAGGAAGCTCACAATGGATCGATATTTCTGGATGAAATAGGTGATATAAGTCCGACCATCCAGACAAAACTGTTAAGAGTGCTTCAGGAAAAGGAGATTAAACCGCTTGGTGATACAAAAACAATTTCCGTAGATGTCCGGATAATAGCCTCAACAAACCGGAATCTTGAAGAGAAGATAAAAAAAGCCGAGTACCGGGAAGATTTTTTCTACCGTCTGAATGTTCTTCCCCTTAAGATGCCTTCCCTAAGAGAGCATCGGGAAGATATTCCAATTATAGCAAGTCACCTCATTAAAAAACATTGCGCAAAACTTAACAAGCCGGATAAATCAATATCTCCGGATCTTATGAAGAATTTTATGGAAAGAACATGGGAAGGAAACGTAAGGGAGATGGAGAATGTGATATTGCGCGGGATTCTCTATTGTTCAACCGATGTCATCACGCCTGATGATGCTGGAATAACCGGAGATACGCCGAAGGAATGCCTGGAAGAGCTTTCCTCGCAGGACTTGCCGTATAAGGACGCAAAAGAGCGGACCCTCAATCTCTTTAATAAAAATTATATCAGCAGCCTTCTTTCAGCAAACAGGGGAAACGTAACTCAGGCGGCAAAACTTTGCGGACTCGAACGGCAGGCACTTCAGCAGATTATGAGGAGATATGGCATAAGAGCTGAAGACTTCAGGTAGTTTCCATCCGGAAATGGCCCTTTTGTGCGATCTCGGTGTCAATCTGCAGGATTTCTTGTGCGGCATACATTGCGTATGCCTCCGCGCAATCCCTTGATTTCCTTGAGCTTGCCCAAAATTGCCAATTTCCGGATTGGAAACGCATTGTGTCCATAATTTGTTTCCAGATGGACACCAGGTAGGAACAGGGACGCAGTGATCAGTAACCAGAAACCAGGAAAGAGCAGGCTGAAGTCCGAAGGCTGAAATTACTAAAAGTCTTCAGTCTAAAAACCTTCAGCCTATTATGCGAACCACAAACCATAAACCAGAGATCTGTATTTTATATTTTTCCACAAACCGGGCAGCCCTGCATGCGAAGGGGTTTTTCGAGATGACTTTCCGCTAAAAGTTCCTGATTCATGAATATTTCAGCCGTGGGGCCGTCGGCCGTAACCTGTCCCTTATGAATAACGATTGTCCGTTCGCAAAGATCC
>JAHJQU010000167.1 GCA_018819005.1 Pseudomonadota bacterium
CCGGCTCCTGCTCCGGTTGTTCAAAAGGCTCCAGAGCCTGTGAAACCCCCTGTACAAGAGGTAAAGACAGATGCAAGAGCCGCGGCCTTGCAGGCGCTGATGGGCGAGGACGTGTACTTTTATTATGACAGTGCAGCTCTTACTCCTGCCGCTCAGGAACTTTTGAAAAAGGATGCCGCCATACTTGAGAAATATTCCGATGTTTCAATAACGTTAGAAGGTAATTGCGATGAGCGCGGAACCAATGAATATAACCTTGCACTTGGAGAGAGACGTGCTGAAAGCGCAAAGAAATTTCTCATTGATCTTGGCATTGCGGCATCACGTTTAAAGACAGTCAGCTACGGCGAAGAAAAACCCGTTGATACAGGCCATAATGAAGATGCCTGGTCAAAGAACAGAAGAACTCACTTTGTAGTGGATTGATGCGCGCTGTTTTTAAACAGGTGCAGACCGCATGTGACTATCCCCCGGCCTGATCTTATGATTCAGGAGGGGGATAGCTCTATCAGAAAAAAATGGATTTAAGCAAAAAATTCCCTGAGCGCCGGAATTTTATCCATAACGGATGTGCCATTTTATAAGAAGGAGAGAGTTATGGAAAAAGAGGTTCGATATCAAGATAAACCCTGGCTTGCGTTTTACGACAAGGGCGTTCCTCCGACCATCAATTATGATCCGATCTGTCTGCCGGAATCTTTTGAGAAATCAGTAGAGAAATTCCCCGGCAGAATGGCATTATCTTTCCAGGGATATGAAGTCACTTACAGCCGGCTTAAGGATATGGTGGACAGGTTTGCATCATGCCTGGTGGATTTTGGCATAAAAAAAGATGACAGAGTTGCCATCCTTCTTCCCAATCTTATTCCATGCGTTGCCGCCTATTATGCCATAATGAAGATAGGCGGAATAACTGTAATGAATAATCCCCTATATACAGACAGGGAGCTTGAACATCAGTTCAATGACTCGGGCTCAAAGGTTCTGATCACGCTTGACCTGCTCGGAAACCGCATGATCGATCTGAGAAAAAAGACCGGAATAAAACAGATTATTTATACTTCTATAGGCGATTATCTGCCCTTTCCGAAAAATTTTCTTTTCCCGCTCGTTGCCAAAAAGCAGAAACTGGCTGCCGATGTCAAGGCAGCGCCTGATGTGTACAAATGGAAAGATATTCTGAAAAAATATTCGCCAATTGCCCAGGGTGTCAAAGTTACTTTTTATGATATTGCAATGCTTCAATATACCGGCGGTACAACCGGTGTATCAAAAGGAGTTATGCTGACACACGGAAATTTGAGCAAGCAGATCCAGCAGATAGATGCATGGTTTCCCGAGTTCCGGGACCGCCACGAGATCATGCTCGGCGCTCTTCCTTTTTTCCATTCTTTCGGGATCTCCTGCAGCATGAATAACGCTTTGTGCGCCGGTTGGGGCAATATCCTTGTTCCGAAACCCCAGCCTGATCCGCTCCTTGAGGCAATAACCAAGTTCAAGCCGACATTCGCTCCCCTTGTCCCCACGATGTATATTGGTCTTTTGAACCATCCTAAAATCAAACAGGCAGATCTTACTTCGATCAAGGGATGTTTCTCCGGAAGCGCGCCTCTTCCGGTTGAAGTAATAAAGGAATTTGAGAAAATTACCGGAGCAACAATTTCGGAAGGATTCGGTATGACGGAATCATCCCCCGTTACCCATGCGAATCCCTTTACCGGGATGAAGAAAATTGGAAGCGTCGGCATTCCTTATCCTGATACTGAATGCAGGATCGTCGACTTGGATGACGGAGTTACGGATGTCCCTGTCGGCGAGACAGGAGAGCTCATTGTAAAAGGCCCGCAGGTCATGAAAGGCTACTGGAACAGGTCTGAAGAGACGATCAAAACCATTATAGACGGCTGGCTGTATACTGGTGATATTGCCAGAATGGATGAAGACGGATATTTTTATATAGTGGACCGGAAGAAGGATATGATCATATCCGGCGGCTTCAATGTTTATCCAAGGGATGTTGACGAGGTCTTTTTTGAGCACCCGAAAGTACAGGAAGCGTGTGCCATAGGGATACCTCATCCTACCCGGGAGAGCAGATAAAGGTTTTTGTCGTGCTGAAAGAGGGGGAAACTGCTACCCAGGAAGAGCTTATCGGGTACTGCAAAACAAAACTTGCCGCGTACAAGCTTCCGACGCAAATAGAATTCAGGAAGGAGCTTCCAAAAACAAATGTCGGGAAAATATTGAGAAAGACTCTGAGAGCAGAAGAAATAATAGTGAATCGTGAAAAGTGAATAGTAGATGGTGAATAGTGAATCGTGAATCGAATCACGAAACACTATTCACGAACCGCGAACTTATATTTTTAATGCTGCGAGGAAACCGCCGTGGATGGCGTCGTTTATCCGACCCGGTGCGATACAGTCGCCTACTGTCGTAAACGGAATTCCGAGAGTCGAGACTGCAGATGAGAGCTTCTTTACCGGCCTTGAACCGGACGCAAGAATTACATTTCCGAATTGCATCTCCTCTTTATTGCCGTCTTTTTCAAATATGACCTTGCCGTTACCGACCGAAGATACTTTAGCTCCTGTAATAATCCTGATGCCGAACCTTTGAAGGTTGTCGAAAACAATCCACCTTGTCGACTTTCCCACATCCTTTCCGATCTTATTGAGCATTTCGAATACTGTTACGGAATATGAGCCGGAAAACATCAGCTCGCGCAGACGCTCCGGGCTTTCGGCATCGTAAGCAAAAAGAAAGTGAAGAATTTCAGGTGAGATAGTGCCTTTTGATGCGACAAAAAGGGCGGTTTCCAGGCCTACTGCTCCTCCTCCTATGATCGCGACATTTTTTGCAAGAGAGGGGCTATCTCTTAAAACCTTCCATGCCGATAAAACGCACGGATCATCGGTTCCATCAACAGGCGGAACAGCCGGCTCGGCGCCTTCGGCAATAATAATATGGTCCGGTCTCTTTTTTGCTATGAACTCTTTGTCCACGCATGTATTCAGGAACAAAGGAATGTTATGTTTACTGATCATTGCCCTGTAATACCTTATAAATTCCCATATCTCCTGCTTGTGGGGCGGAGCTCCGGCAAGCCAGATCTGGCCGCCGATATCATCATCTTTTTCATAGAGTTCTACATTATGCCCCGCCTTTTTTGCCGTTATGGCAGCTTCAAGCCCTGCCGCTCCAGCGCCGACAACCATGACGTTCTTCGGGCTCTTTGCTTTTTCTATTTTTCTTTCGGCTTCAAAGCCGGCTTGCGGGTTTCCGACGCAGAAAACGGGCCGTCCGCTGAAGATCTCGTCGGTGCATCCCTGGGAACAGGCAACGCAAGGCCTGATTTCATCCGCCCTCCCTTCAAAAGCCTTCAACGGCCATTCGGGATCGGCGATAAGAATCCGCCCGAGATTTACCATATCCGCATGGCCGTCCCTGATTATCCTTTCGGCGCTTTCCGGGTCGGCTATACGGTTTGATGCCATGACCGGGACGGACACCGTTTTTTTGATATTAAGAGCAAGGTAAGAATAACCCGACCTCGGAAGTTCCATAGGAAGCTGGGGCACCTTCGTTTCGTGCCATCCTCCGGTGACATTGATTGCATCTATTCCTGCCTTCTCATAAATTTTTGCAAATTCAGGAGTTTCTGTATCCGTGTTGCTTCCGGCCACAAAATCATTGCCCGCCATTCTTATTGTGAGAGGATAACCCGGACCTACCCGCTTCCGTAGGAGCTCGATGACCTCCCTTGGGAATCTGACCCTGTTTTCAAAACTACCGCCGTATTCGTCTGTTCTCTTGTTTTTAAGGGGTGAAAGAAATTGAGTGATAAGATAACCGCCTGAAGCAAGGATTTCGACTCCGTCAAATCCGGCCTCAACAGCCCTCACTGCGGCCTTTGCATAAGCTTCCTTAACCTCATTTATATCTTCTTTCGACATTTCACGGGGAGTTGTTTTTGAATATTTTGAATAGATTGGCGACGGGGCTATGGGATCCTTGCCGTCGATCAGAAACGGATGGGAATATGCTCCCGCATGGAAAAGTTGAATCCAGGAGCGTGCCCCCCCGTTTTTAATTATTGAGGTAAGCTTTTGGAATGACGGTATCGCTTCATCGTTTGCCAGCGAAAGGGCAAGAATTCCCGAACCTATAAAATCTATTCCAACCGGGCCGACAGTAATAAGGCCCGTGCCCCCTTCGGCCCTTTCCTTAAAATAATTGTAATAGCGGTCATTCAGTTTGCTGTCGTATGAATAGAGCAGTCCTAACGCCGGGTAGGCAATTCTGTTTTTGATTTCAAGCTTGTTGATTTTGATCGGGCTGAACATATTTCTGTACATGAAATTCTCCCTTAAAGTTTTGTTTCTGGTTCGTTGATCGCAGATCGTGATTCGTATATCGTCGTTCGTATATCGTTTATCGATTCACGATTAACGATCTACGATTCACGCTTCTCGCCTCTCGCCTTTATATCAAACAGCATTTCACACTTTTTTCTCCGGGCTTCCATATCATGCAGTAACCTGCGGCGAGGCTTCCGCAGGTGATGATGCATGGAAGCCTGCCAACAAGTTCCGTTTTTTCTCCGGGAAACATGCTCCTGAAAATCATCTCCCCGCTTTCATTTGATATGATTTCAGGACTGTGACCGTGTCCTCTAAACAAAATTTTCCCCGGATGTTTCTTAAAAAAAAGGGCGGCCTCATTCTTGCCCATCTCCCTTATCATGCATGAAAGGCCGAGCATTTCAGCGAAAGGGAGCGAATGAGTTAAAAGAGCCTCACCATGTTCAGCAACAAGCGGCAAAGCGGATAAATACACGATCGTTTCTTTGGATATTTTCCCTCCCGGATGATTTGCCGATATTGCATGATCGTTGTTTCCTTTTACGGCAATAACATTGTTTGCCAGAAGAATTCCGGTACACGAATCCGCCGTTTCAGGATAAGCGCTGTCGCAGATATCCCCGAGATGATATATCAGGTGGCAATTTTCTCTTCGAAAAAGTCCGACAGCCCCTGTTATGGTGTCGGACATTCCGTGACTGTCGGCCATAATTCCAATTGATCTGCTGTTCGTCATTCTATCGTTATGTCGTAATGAACCGTGTAGTTGGCGAGAAGCTCTGAAATACGTTTTTGAATCGTTTCAGGAGCAATGCCTGAAGCAGGTTTGACCTTTATAGACGCGCTCGTGCCGTATATTTTATCCTCGCCCACCGAAATATCGAAGGATTCAGCGAGGCTCCCTAATGCCTTCAGCTCCTTTTCATAAGTTCTTTTAATCGCATCCCACTTCAGCGCCGGTTTGAAAATCTTCCCAACAGCCGTCAGCGGTATATGATCGGTTATGATTACTTCCTTTGGGATGGCCGCCCTTTCTCCGATATTTGAGGATGCCCACTCCATGACCTTCTTATCGCTTATGCCGGCATCCTTTGAAACTTCGACATAGACAACCGGAACCTCTCCGGCATACGGATCAGGACGCCCGACCGCTGCTACAACCTTTACCCCTTTCATTCTATAAATCGGTTCTTCTATTGTTGCAGGATCTATGTTGTGCCCTCCTCTTATAATGAGATCTTTCTTTCTGCCTGTAAGCCAGAAAAAGCCGTCTTTATCTTTTCGTCCGAGATCTCCTGTATTGAACCAGCCGTCTTTGAGCCATATTCCCTTGTTGTGCATATCTTCAACATAGCCCTTGAATATACATGGGCCTTTTATGCAGACAACACCTATTTCGTCTGTTTCGGCTTCCCGCAGATATTCTCCGTTTTCGTCAAGAATCGAAATATTCATCTCCTGATAGGGAAGCCTTATGCCTATGCTTCCTATCTTTCTTTCACCATCTTTGGGATTTATGGCGGATGCGCAGGTTGACTCGGTCAGCCCGTAGCCTTCGAGAATCTTCATTTTCGTGTGGGCTTCGAACCGGTTAAAAAGCTCGACACTCAGGGGAGCGGCGCCGCATACGACATATCTGAGCGATGATATATCGGCGTTTCCGACCGGTATATCGAGAAGCACGGATAGCACGGTTGGAACGCACGAGAAAAAGACCGGCCGGAATTTTTCAACTATCTTGTAGAAGTTTTTCATTATGCCCGGTTCGCGGTATCCGGCCGGTGAAAGCATTACGACATGCCCGCCGACGGAAAAAGGCATAAGCCCTGTAACACAGGTTCCATTGCAGTGGAAAAGCGGAAGCCCGACCATGACAGTTTCACCCGGTTTAAGCCCGCTTCCTGCCATTATATCCCATGCAAGGACAACTTCGTTATGATGGCTTCTTCTGGCAAGCTTGGGTCTTCCGGTTGTGCCTCCGGTATGATATAGCGAGGCAATATCATCCGGATGAATTGCGCGGTCAAATGTGAGGCGGTCGCCCGGATACAGCTCCATCTTTTCTTCAAATCCATATATCTTTTCAGATTCGTCCGTTTTACCCATGACGCAAATGACATGTTCAAGCGATGGAATCTCTTTGCGAATCGAATCTATCTTTTTCCATATCTCAGTGCCGGGAAGATCTCCGAGTGTCACAAGAACCTTTGTTCCGGCGGCTTTGCATATGTCGCGGATTGCGGAAGCTTCAAGCATCGGATTGATGGGGTTGGCGATTCCGGCGGCTTCCGCTCCCCAGAGGGTAAAATGAGTCTGAAGCAGGTTGGGCAGAACATACGTAACAACGTCTGTTGGACCAACACCGAGGTCATAAAACATGTTGGCAGCCTGACGAATTTTCCATATAAGCTGTTTGTAGGTAATCTGTACCGGAGCTTCATAGCTGTCCCCGTCTTTTAAAAAACTTATAGCAAGAGCATCCGGATTTATGCCCGCACCTTTTTCGATAAGTTCATACGTGCTTTTTTCCCTGATCCGTTCTGAAAGAGGAACCTTTTCGATTGCTTCGATATCCGAAAGATTCCGGATAATAATTTCATTTGCCATAGTTTACCTCCTATTAATGCTTGTTTTCTGGTAACTGCTCAGCCACAGATCAACGCTGATCATCACTATATTTTTTCTTTTATTATCACAGCTGCTTAGGAGTCAGAATTATGGCTTCTGGTTCCTTAATAGCTACTGTATTTAAATCTATCTGCGTTCATCTGTGTATATCGGTGGCCGAATAGTTACGTTTCTTGTCGCCTTGAGAAAACTGCCGACAAGCATTTTAATATCATTTCCCTGATCCGGTTTTATCCAAATGATTTCCGGATCGGCATTAAACCATGTCATCTGCCGTTTCGCAAACCTTCTTGTATCCTGCTTTAAAATCCTGACAGTTTCATCCAGAGGAATCCTACCTGTCACGTATTCAATCATGTGACGGTAACCGATTGATTGCATCGATTTAAGGCCAGCCGGATAATTCATGTCAAGAAGCCGCTTTACCTCCTCCGCAAAACCGGCTTCTACCATCAAATCGACTCTTTTTTCAATCCGTTTATATAAATCCTCTCTTTCGGTTGTGAGTCCGATTTTTAACACGTTAAACCTGCTTCCGGAAAAGGCGTGCTTTTTATGATGCTCAGAAATTGTCATGCCTGTTGTTTCATAAACTTCCAAAGCCCTTATGATTCTGAAAGTGTCATTGGGATGGATCTTATCCGCCGCTTCGCGATCTGACTTTAAAAGGCGTTTATATAAGGATTCGGTTCCATGCGTTTCGGCCTCATATTTGAGCCTGTTTCTCGTATCGGCAAGCGATGTTCCGGGATGAAACAGCCCGTGAACAAGAGCCTTGATATATAAGCCGGTTCCTCCCACCAGAAATGGAATAATCCCACGAGTTCTCAGTCTTTCAATTATTTCATCCGCCGATAATGCAAACTTTGCGGCGCTGAAATCTTCATCCGGTTCGATGATGTCGATCATATGATGAAAGATTCGCTCTCTTTCTTCATGAGTCGGCTTTGCAGTGCCGATATCCATGTATTTGTATACCTGCATCGAATCGGCGCTGATGATTTCACCGCCAAAAGTCTCAGCCGCTTCAATCCCTGCCGAAGTTTTTCCTATGCCGGTCGGTCCGCAGATTACGACAACAGATGGTTTACGGTTTCTGGTTTCTGGTTTCTGGTTCATAGATAATATCTCGAATATCGTGTTTCGTTGATCATCGTTCGTGGTTCGTTGATCGATTCACGCTTCACGATCTACGCTTCACGATTCACGCCTCGCTATACCATTCTTTCAATCTCTTTGAACTTTTTTTCGAGCCTTTTTGCGGATACCGGAACCGGGGTTTTCAACTCCTGCGCAAAAAGGGAAACCCTGTATTCTTCGATAAGCCAAAAATATTCTTCAACAGCTTTTTTCTTTTCATCAGAAACAAGCAGAGAAAGGCTTTTTAAAAGTTTATCCGGACGGGAGGTATGTATTTCAAGTTCGTTTGATCTGGCCTTCTCCTTTTCAGGATCAATTATTCCCTTTTGTGCCCTGACCGAAATGGCCTGAATGTATCTGGGCAGATCTAAAAGGCGTTTTTCTTCATACAGTTCCATGAAGCTTTCGGGTATTAATTTATTAAGATCCTGTTCGAACCTTAAAAGAAGATCGGATGCCTCTGTGTTTGATATGCATTTTTTTTGCAGGTTCAAAAGGGTTTCTCCTGTTTCATGGCAGGATTTTAAGACAGGCGCTATGTTTTTAATTTTTTTCTGCCCGTGCTCAAAAATATTTTGCAGCACAAACAGGGCGCGCGACTCAAAAACCTCTTTTGTCCTTATATTGACATTCAAAAGATCTTTAACGGTGCTTTTGAACAGCAGCCTGTTAAACCTGTTTTCACCACCAAAAAAAGCGGTATATTCATTCATCTTTTTAGGCAATAGGATCATTTTTTTTACAGACTTTAAATCCTTTTCAAAAACAATTGAAAACAGGGCGATTATTCCTTCCCTGTGCGATTTTTGAGCCTCTGTTTCGGATTCGAAAATCCGCAGGTTGACGCAACCGGAGTCTTTTTCAAGACCCGGAAAAAAGACCCGTTCCGTTTTCCCGGCCCCTTTTATAATAACGCTTGAAGGAATATCGGGAAAATCCCATCCGGTAATGCCGGTTATCTCATGTTTTTGTTTTGCGTATTCGAGCAGGCCGTTATCCGCCGGTCCTGAAAAGTCTTTTATTAAAATTGCTTTATCCCTGCCGGAGCATATCTCTTCTCCATTACTGCCTGTGATTGAGATGCGCATTTTGAGATGCTCGGGGAGTGTATCCTCCGGCCATATGCTTGCAGGTATATCAACTCCGAAATTATTATAAATGAATCCTGAAAGAGCCGTTTTAAGGGATGTTTTCCCTCGGTCCATTTTTTCCATGATCTCATCGACCGTCCGCGAAACAGGAAGAAGCCTCTTTCTATCTTCCTTGGGAAGTCCCTTTATGAGAGCCGTTATTTTTTCCTTAAGCAGGCCGGGCACAAGCCAGTCGGTTGCTTCGGATGGAACTCCCCGGACAAATGAGGATGGAATTCTTACGGTTACGCCATCTTCAGGCTTTCCGGGATCAAAGCTGTAGAGGCATTTAAAAGGGTTTTCGCCGAGCATGAGATTATCCGGATAAAGTGAGATTTCATCTTCATCCGGGAGATACCGGAAAAAATCCTCTTTTCTCATCCGCAGAAACTGATCGCCTCCGGCGCTCTTAATATGCTTTGAAAATGTGCGAATGTCATATATGGGCGGAAGTTTTTTCCTGTAGAACTCAAATATTGCGTCATCACCCGCGAATATGTCCCTTCTTCTTACCCTGTTTTCCAGGTCTATGATCTCATCTTTAAGCTTTTTATTGTGATCCATGAAAGAAAATGGAATCCTGACATCCCCGTCTACGAGCGCGCGCCTTATGAAAATATCGGATGCCTCCTGCGGATTTACCTTTCCATAAGATGCGGGCCGGTCAGATACGATTACAAGCCCGTAGAGACTTACCTGCTCAAGAGCAACCACTTCGCCCCGTGCCCGTTCCCAGTGCGGTTCATGATAAGAATACCTGCACTGCTCCTTTCCGATCTCTTCTATCCATGAGCTTTCTATGTTCGCTGCAGTCCTTGCATAAAGCTTTGATGTTTCGATCATTTCGGCTGCCACGATCCATGTCCCGGGATTTTTGAAGAGGCCGGACCCGGGAAAGATCATAACCGATTTTTCCTTTGTTGCCGCAAAAATATTCTTTTCCTTTTTTACCGCTATGTTGGAGAGAAAACCGCTCAAGATTGATTTGTGAATGGCAGTATATAAAGGACTGAATCCGCCCGGCCTGTGTTTCCCGCTTTCCTCCGTTTCAATTTGCGCTTTCCGGCTGATCATGCCGTTTTCTGTCAGGATATCATTGATCTGCATGTATATGTCGCGCCATTCCTTCATTCTCCTGAAAGAAAGAAAATTTGTCCTGCAGAATTTTTTGATGCCGGCTGTGATTTTGATGCCTTTTAAAGCCTCACTGAACCTGTTCCATATATTAAGGAGTGTTATAAAATCGGATTGCGTATCCATAAAAAGCCGGTGCGCCCGGTCGGCCTCATCTGATTTATCGGCAGGCCTCTCCCTCGGATCCTGACCGCTTAAAACCGCTGCGATCACAGCCATTTCCTCAAGGCATCCCCTTCCCACGGCTTCGATCAGCATTCTCGAAATCCTCGGATCTACAGGAAGAGAAGCCATCAGTCTGCCGTTTGAAGTCAAAGAATAACCTTGTTTATCGCCGTTTTTTTTCTCTATTGCTCCCAGTTCAAGGAGAATCTCATATCCGTCCTTTATGCTTCTCGGCGGAGGTTCGTCAATAAAAGGAAATGCCGATATATCGCCAAGGTTCAGGGAAATCATTCTCAGTATGACTTCGGCAAGATTCGATCTCAGGATTTCCGGGAGCGTGTAAAGAGGGCGGGATTCGTAATCCTCCCTTGGATAA
>JAHJQU010000168.1 GCA_018819005.1 Pseudomonadota bacterium
CGACATAGATGTGTTGGTCGAATTTGAGCTGGGCGCCGGAGTGGGTTTTTTCGAGCTGTACGATATGGAGAAAGAGCTTTCTCGCATGTTCGGAGGACGGAAGGTTGAGATTACAACCCCTCGTTCTTTAAGCAAATACTTTCGTGATTCAGTGTTAAAGAACGCAGAAGTTCAATATGCCAGAACATGACCCGACAATTCGCCTGCTGCACATGAGAGATTATGTGAGGAAGGCGATAACTGTCATAGAAGGAAAAACAAGAGACGATCTTGAAAAAGACGAAATCCTTTGCCTTGCCCTTACGCACATCGTCACACTTGTCGGGGAGGCGGCAAATAAATATCCCACGGAAAAACAAAAACAATACCCTTTAATTGCCTGGCCAAAAATAATAAGCATGCGTAACAGGTTGATTCATGGTTATGACGCTGTCGATTACGACATCCTGTGGGACGCCGTTACAAATAACTTTCCGCCGCTTCTTGTTGAACTTAGGATATTGGGGATGCCCTTTACATCTAAAGTTTGCAATCTGAATATCTAATGATTTCAGGATGAGATTGCATATTCCGGCCAAGTCGGCCGGGTATCGGAGAGAAGCAAGTGAGTCGGTGACAAAACGTCACCATCTGAAATCCCATGACGTTATGAATCAATAAAGAGGCATCTTATGACAAAATCTTTGACGATTTTTGAAGGTTACAAAATTCGACGGCATTATGACGAGAATACCGAAACATGGTATTTTTCAGTAGTGGATATTTTACAGGTTCTGATACAGCAGCCCGATTACCAGGCAGCTCGAAACTACTGGAAGGTATTGAAAAACCGTCTTAATAAAGAAGGTAGTGAAACGGTTACAAAATGTAACCGGTTGAAGATGGTTGCAGAAGATGGCAAAATGCGACTTACCGATGTGGCCGATCCCGAAACACTTCTGCGTCTTATACAATCTGTTCCCAGCCCAAAAGCAGAACCAATAAAGCTCTGGCTGGCAAAGGTCGGCTATGAACGGATGCAGGACATGGCAGACCCGGCGCGCTCTTTAGACAGGGCGCGGGAGTTCTGGAAACAGCACGGCAGAAGCAAAAAGTGGATACAGCAGCGGATGATGGGGCAGGAAACCCGCAACAAGCTGACCGATTACTGGAAAGACCATGAAATCAAAAAAGATGAGGAATATGCGATTCTGACCAATGTCATTCATCAGGAATGGGCGGATGTATCCGTAAAAGAACACAAGGAATTAAAAGGACTGAAGACTCAAAACCTGCGGGACCACATGAACGAAGCCGAGCTGATTTTTACCGCTCTTGCAGAGCTTTCCACCCGGCAGATAGCCGAAAGCAAGAATGCCACCGGAATGGATGAAAATATGGATGCCGGCAAGAAAGGCGGCGGCATTGCCAAGAAAGCAAGACTTGAATTGGAAACCAAGACGGGGAAAAAAGTGGTTACAGGAGAAAGCTTTTTACCACCAAAGCCAGAGAAGTTGCTGGTAAAACAAAGCGGAGATGATGTTGAGAAATCATAAAATCCGCGCCATCCTTTGATGAAATCAAAATCGTTGAACATTGTGAAAACAGCAATCTGCTGAACCTGCACAAGTCTGACAATCAAAGGAAAAGAGCTTGCGTCAGTAACTTAAAAAGATTAAAGAAATAGCCAATATCTTTAAGACCATAGATCAGAAGATTGATCTTCACACGGCAAAAAAAATCGCCCTGCAGGACCTTTTCAAAACAATGCTGAACAAGTTGATGATGGGCGAAGTTCGGGTGAAGGATCTGGATATCGATGTGTCCGAAGTTGAATCATGTGCGTGATGATCGAATGGAAAAGGTAATAGGAACTATCCGGAAATTCCGGATAGCTCAATGGTTGCAAAAATTGCAATGGTTGGAAATTTTACAGAGAAGCAAAATGTTGAAAATGAATAGTAAGGGTTTGAAGGAACAACACATAATAAAGGTGAAATAATGCCGCCTATCTTAGACACCGAAAAAACGACAATCCAGGTCCCTATTGTCAAATATGTGCAGGAAAAATGAAGATTCTCCACACATCAGACTGGCA
>JAHJQU010000169.1 GCA_018819005.1 Pseudomonadota bacterium
ACACTTGGTGAATTATTCACTCTTATCGCGTATGGCCAGCTTATCATTGAAAACTCACTTATGTATAAGATTGACAATGATATTGTTGACCGGATATTTGACTTTATGATTAGAGACTTCTCCAAATACGCACTTCAGCTTTATTCAAAACCCGGCAGCACCAAAGCACAGATGGAGCTTTGTATGAAAATGATAGATAAGCCCGTGGCAGATGAAGAGCGTTTTAAAAAGGTCTGGGAAAAATATGTCTATCCGTTAAAAGGCGCCTACCAGATGAATGAATAGAAAGCCTGAATAACATCCCGATCCGGTCTTTTGCGTCTTTTCCCCTGGTGCGTCCACGTCCGGCATGGCGAATGCGAGTTGTTCAATGTTTTCAGAAAAAAACTTGACACTGGAAAAGAGCAAGTGTATTTTATCCATCAAATGTTGGAAGCGGTGTGTGGGATAAGCATGATGAATATTTAACCGGTCAAGGGTAATATCACGACCAATGGTTTCAAAACTCGAAAAAGCAAGGCAGGATCCTTCATCCATGAAGGGGAAAATTCTTGCCGCAGCACGCAAAGTCTTCGGCGAATACGGTTATCACGGAACCACAACCCGGATGATCGCAAAAGCCGTCGGCATCGACATTTCGACCCTTTATTATCACTGGGGAGAGAAAAGAGACCTATATGAATCCGTTATCATGGATCTTAACGAGGAGATCCGGCAGAAGCTTCTTGAAATCGAGAATAAAGTCAAAGGAAAATCCCTTGCCACGCGGCTTGAAATCGCCATAGATGTGATGTGCGATTATCTTTTTTCAAATCCTGAGGTTTCCAATTTTATCCTCTTTCTTTACTTTGGAAAAACAAGAGGCGATTCAAGCCTAAATTTCAAGGTATCCGAATACATATCAAATATTGCAATAGCAATGGGTCTTGCTCTTGATAAAAAATATATACCGGTAAAGGCTAAGGCAAGTGTGATTGCCGTCTGGAATTCTGTCCTGAATTTTATTTCAGGGGAGGATTTTTTCAGACCGATGCTTGATATCGACCATGATGAATATATCGTAGTGGTAAAAGATACGCTGAAATTTATACTGATACCGGCTTTTACACAGAAACAAAGCTGATGGCTGAGAAAAAATCTAATTTTCACACCAAGACACAAAGTCACGAAGAATGACTATTGAATATATTCTGTTTTTTCTTTGTGCGCTCTGTGCTCTCTGTGTGAGAAAGTCTTTTTAATAAAAGGAGGATTTATGGCGCTTAATCTTGAAGCTCTCGGAAAAAAAATCGGTCCGATTATCAAGGATTATACATGGAAAGATACTGTGCTTTACGCGCTTGGTGTCGGTGCCGGCTTTTCCGAGCTTGAGTACTGTTATGAAAAAAACCTTAAGGTGATTCCAAGTTTCTCAATTGCCGCTATTTTCGAATTCCTGACACACATAGGCATAAATTCAAACCTTAATCTGGCCGGAATTCTGCATGGTGAGCAGGAACTTATCTTCCACAACCCTATTCCTCCCGAAGGCAGTTTGATCACCGAGGGAAAAATTACCCACTACTATGACAAAGGGAAGGATAAAGGCGCACTCGTTGTAGGAGAAAGTGACACTTATCATTCAACCGGGAAGAAACTTTTCACGAGTATAATCACTGTTTTTTCCCGTCTTGACGGCGGATTCGGCGGAGAGAATGCTCCGAAAAAAGAAGTGGTTTTTCCGGACAGAGAACCCGATCTTGTCGTAAGTGCTTCACCTTCACCTGACCAACCCCTCATTTACAGGCTTTCCGGGGATATTTTCGATCTTCATGTCAATTCCGAATTTGCAAAAATGGCTGGATTCAAAATGCCTATAATGCACGGGCTCTGCACACACGGATTTGCCTGCCGCGCTCTTATTCAAAGCCTTGTTCCCGGAGCTCCCGAAAAAGTTAGAAGACTTGTCTGCAGGTTTACAAAACCTCTTTATCCCGGAACCCCTATAAAGACGCTCATATGGAAAACTGAGGAAGGGAAGGCCATATGGAGGGTTGTGAACGCCGAAACAGGAGCCGTGACAATTGACAACGGGATATTCGAATACGGCGATATACCGGAAGAGAAAATAAGATTCGACGGCCGGGTCGCAATCATAACAGGAGCGGGCGCAGGTCTTGGTAGAACATATGCTCTTGAGCTGGCAAAACGGGGCGCAAGAATAGTGGTGAATGATTTAGGAGGCGCCCGTGACGGCGCCGGAAGCGGTTCAGCTGCTGCGGCAGACAAAGTTGTCGATGAAATTAAGGCTCTGGGCGGAGAAGCCGTCGCGAGCTATGACAGCGTTTCCACTCCTGAAGGGGGTGGAAATATCGTTAAAACAGCAGTCGATGCTTTTGGAACTGTTGATATCCTTATAAATAACGCCGGCATACTGAGGGATAAGAGCTTTATCAAGATGGAGCCTGAAAGCTGGAATGCGGTGCTCGATGTTCACCTTAACGGAGCCTACAATGTTTCAAGGCCGGCTTTTACCGTGATGAAAGATAAAGGCTATGGCCGGATTATTATGACCACATCTGCAGCCGGGCTTTACGGAAATTTCGGACAGACTAATTATTCATCGGCAAAGATGGGGCTTATAGGGCTTATGAACGCACTGAAGCTGGAAGGGGAGAAATACAACATAAAAATCAATGCGGTTGCTCCGGTTGCGGCATCGCGGCTCACCGAAGATGTCATGCCTCCCGATTTTCTGGAAAAGGTCAAGCCCGAATTTGTTTCGCCCCTTGTCCTTTTCCTTTGTTCGGAAAAGTGCCCCGTAAGCGGTAATATCTATAATGCCGGGATGAGCTGCTTTAACCGGGCAGCAGTTGTTACGGGCCCCGGAGCCACGCTTGGCAGCCAGGATAAACCTGAAACGCTTGAAGGAATAATTGCCAACCTTGATAAGATCTCATCATTAAAGGGAGGAAAGGAATACGGTCAGCTCAATGACCAGATTGGAGATGTCCTGTCGGCGTTATCAAAACCTTTGGACAGCAAGGTATCCGCCATCGGAAAGCAGGAGAAAACAGCATCGGTTTCAGCTGTATTTGAAGCTATGCCGGCATCTTTTATAAAGAGCTCTGCGGCGGGAGTTGATGTGGTATTCCAATATAATATTTCAGGAGACAAAGGCGGAGACTGGTGTTGCGTTATAAAGGACGAAACCTGCACGGTAAAGGCAGGAAAACATGATAAACCGAACTGTACGCTTAAAATATCGGATTCCGACTTTTTATTGCTCATGGACGGAAGCCTCCCGGCTATGCAGGCTTATACATCCGGAAAGCTGAAGATCGAGGGAGATATTATGAAATCTCAGCTCATTGAAAAATTATTTAAACGATAGATTCCCGGAATATTGAAAATATAAATCTGAAATAACTATCAAGGAGACTCAACATGATTGGTATAACATCTTATGGAGCTTACATTCCACGCCTCAGACTGGACAGGATGTCAATCTTCCAGGCCATGGGTTGGTTTGCGCCGGCCATCATGATGGTTGCCCAGGGGCACAGATCGATGTGCAACTGGGACGAAGACTCAATCACAATGGCGGTGGCGGCTTCGAGGAATTGCCTTTTGGAAAAAGATAAGAAGGAGCTTGACGGCCTTTTTCTGGCCTCAACAACGCTTCCTTTTGCGGACAGGCAGAATGCGGGAATTTTATCTACAGCCCTGAATCTTAAAGAGAACATACTGACCTCCGATTTTACATCCTCCCAGAAGGCCGGAACTTCAGCCCTTGTTACCGCCCTTGAAGCCATACGAGGCGGCGGTATGAAAAATATCCTGGTTACGGCGGCTGACCGCAGGGAGACAAAAACCGCATACTTCTACGAAATGTGGTTCGGGGACGGCGCTGCTTCGGTTGCGGTGGGAGATAAGGATGTAATTGCCGAATTTAAGGGATCCTACTCGGTATCGTATGATTTTGTAGATCACTACAGGGGTGCCCAGAAAAAATATGATTACGTGTGGGAAGAGCGGTGGGCGCGTGATGAAGGATACTCAAAAATCATCCCTGAAGCCGTGAACGGCCTTATGAAAAAAATAGGCATCACGATCGACCAGGTGGACAAGCTGGTTTTTCCCTGCTTTTTCAAGGCCGAGCACAGCAACATAGCCAAAAAACTGGGTGCCGCCCCCGGCAAGGTGGTTAATACGATGCATGAAACATGCGGAGATACCGGCGCGGCCCATGCCCTCCTTATGCTTGTATCAGCTCTTGAAGAAGCTAAACCGAAAGATCGCATTCTGCTGGCGGGTTTTGGCCAGGGATGCGACGCTCTCTATTTTGAAGTAACTGATAATATAACAAAACTTTCAAAAAGAAGCGGCGTTAAAGAGTCGGATAATAATAAGAAGGTTATTGACAACTATCCCAAGTGGCTCAAATTCAGGGATTTACTGCAGACCGAAATGGGGATCAGGGCGGAGGCGCCCTCCCAGACGGCCATGACAGCCCTGTGGAGAAAGCGAAAGATGCTGCTTGGAATGGTAGGAGGCAAATGCGAAAAATGCGGGACAGCTCAATTCCCGAAAATGGATATATGTGTCAACCCGTCATGCGGAGCACTCAAGAGTCAGGTTGAATACGAATTTGCGGATGTTCCTGCAAAGGTAAAGACCTTTACTGGCGACCTTCTTGCTGTATCTGTTGATCCTCCCCATAAATACGGCATGGTCCAGTTTGAAGGCGGCGGAAGATTTATGGCCGATTTTACCGATTGCGAGTTTGAGGAATTGAAAGTCGGGCTTCCGGTCCGGCTGGTTTTCAGGAGAAGAGGTGAAGACAGGGAGCGCGGTTTTATAAACTATTTCTGGAAGGCAATGCCTGTCCCCGGGGCGGCCGCAGAGATGGAGAAGGTCAGATATGACGGACGCGTTGCAATTGTGACAGGAGCAGGAGCAGGTCTTGGCAGGGTTTACGCCCTCGAGCTTGCAAAGCGCGGGGCAAAGGTTGTCGTTAACGATCTTGGAGGTTCCCGTGACGGATCAGGGACGGGTTCCAGTTCTGCTGCCGACAAAGTTGTAGATGAGATAAAAGCGGCAGGAGGAGAGGCGGTCGCAAACTATGACAATGTTGCAACACCGGAAGGGGGCGAAAGGATAGTTAAAACAGCTCTGGATGCATTTGGAAGAATAGATATTCTCATAAACAATGCGGGCATACTAAGAGACAAGAGCTTCATAAAAATGGAGCCTGATAACTGGAAAGCGGTTATGGATGTTCATTTGTCAGGCGCCTATAATGTTACAAGACCGGCTTTCAGCGCTATGAAGGAAAACGGATTCGGCAGGATCGTGATGACAACTTCAGCAGCCGGGCTTTACGGAACCTTTGGCCAGACCAATTATTCGGCCGCAAAAATGGCGCTTGTAGGTCTCATGAATACGCTCAGGTTGGAAGGGAAAAAATATGACATAAAGGTTAATACGGTAGCTCCTCTTGCCGCATCAAGACTGACTGAAGATGTCATGCCCCCGGAACTTTTCGAAAAGTCAAAACCGGAGTTTGTCTCTCCAATGGTTCTTTATCTTTGCAGCGAGAAATGCAGAGAATCGGGAGCCATTTTTAACAGCGGCATGGGTTACTACAACAGGGCTGCAATTATGACAGGGCCGGGGATCAAACTGGGCGAAGCCGGTAACCCTCCAACCCCTGAACAGATAAGTGAAAACTGGGATAAGATAAATCTGATGGAAGGGGCTAAAGAAATAGAGGATGCCAATTCCGCAGTTTTTGCGCTTATTGCCCCTCCTGATACGGATAAAAAGGAGACCGGCGGCCAGAAAAGCGCTGGACCGGATGTGAAAAGCATTTTCGGAAAAATGACGGAAGCCTTTAATGCTGAAGCAGCAAAGGATGTGGATGCCGTTTTCCAGTATGTCATTTCAGGTTCGGAAGGAGGCAACTGGTTCGTTACGGTTAAAGATTCAAAATGTGCTGTAACCGAAGGGAAGGCGGAAAAATCAACCTGCACCCTGATAATTTCCGACGGCGATTTTGTCGAGCTTATTACGGGAAAACTGAATCCGATGCAGGCTTTTACATCAGGCAAGCTTAAGATAGAAGGCGACATTATGAAGTCCCAGCTTATCGGTAAGCTGTTTAAATTAAATTAATGACTTCGTAAAAAGTCCATCTGCTGTGTTGCGCTGCATCATTCGTCATTGCAGCGTACAATAAAGCACGCTTCATTCCTCATGATTTGCGCGCCTTGCATATGAAGCTTTTTACAAAGTCATCCGGAGTTTTGACTTTTTCGGACTATCTTATTAACAGGAGAAAGCAGCCATGGCTACAGGAATAAAAGATAAAGTTGCAATAATAGGAATGGGATGCACCCGCTTCGGTGAACGCTGGGATATGGGAGCTGAAGAATTGATGGTCGAGGCTTTCACGGAATGCCTGGCGGATGCGGGT
>JAHJQU010000170.1 GCA_018819005.1 Pseudomonadota bacterium
CAATAAAAACAAGGTCAGGTTGGAACTCTTGTACAAGTTTCAACCCAGCAGCTCCATCCATTGCGGTAGCTATATGATAGTTGCCACCCGCTAAAATTTCGCTGCAAGAATCCAGAACAACCTCCTCATCGTCAATGATCAGTATCTTATACTTGTTTCCCACTTTCTACGCTCTCTCCTCTGTTGTCACCGGTAACCTGACAACAAATGTTGTTCCCTTACCGACTTCGCTCTGAACTGAAATTGTGCCTTCATGCTCTTTGATGATTCCGTAACTAATCGCCAATCCTAACCCGGTTCCGTGTCCCATTTCCTTGGTTGTAAAAAAAGGATCGAAAATCCTCTCCAAATTCCCCTCACTGATTCCATGACCGGTGTCTGTAAATTCCACCTCAATGAATTCTTCGACAGGCTCGCCTTGCCCGCCTTGCAAGGCAGGCGAAGCCTCGCCTCTGGCGGGCTCTAATCTGGTTGCCAACGTCAGTTGTCCACTTCCATCCATAGCTTCGGCTGCATTGATAATCATGTTCATAAACACCTGTTGTATTTGAGAATGGTCTATGACGACCGGTGGTAGGTTTTCTTTGAAATCTCTAATGATCTGAATATTATGGAAGACAGCCTGGTTTTCTACTAAGGAAACACACTCTTGCAAAATGAGATTAACATTAGATGGTTTCTTATGAGGCTTCCTCTGACGAGAAAAATCCAATAATCCTCGAATGATATCTGTACATCGGTTAGCTTGGGTTACAATTTTTTTAATGGATTCTTTTCCCAAAGGGATGGATTCCCACGATGAGTTTTCGCCGGGCATCTTTTCTAGCAGCAGGTGAGAATAAGCTACAATTCCTTGAAGTGGATTATTAATTTCGTGAGCCACATCAGCAGCTAACTGTCCAATGATTGCAAGTCTTTCAGATTCCATGATTTTTTTCTTGGTAAACTCCTTCAACTTTTCATCCCTCTTCTTCAAAGCAGAAGCCATGAGATTAAAAGAGTCTGCTAATTCTCTCAGTTCATCCTTAGTTCTAATCTCTACTTTCGTATCCAGATTGCCATGAGCTACTTCCTTAGAGGCTGCCACTAGCTTTCTGACAGAACCAGAAATCTTTTGGGAAATAAAGTAAGATAACGTCATCGAAACAAGCGCACCCGTAAGTGTAATTGCCAAGAAAACAACTATGGTTCGACTTTTAATATCGACATATTTTTGTTCTAATATACCAACATACAGGATTCCAATTATTTTGTTATTTACGTTCCTTATTGGTTCATAGGCTGTAATGTACCATTCGGTGACTACAAAAGCCCGCCCGGTCCAGGGCTTCCCTTCTTTCACCACCTGGTTATATACATCCTCCGCAGCGCGTGTTCCGATCGCCCTTAAGCCATCTTTATTTTTCACGTTTGTCGAGACCCGTATATCGTCCAGAAAGATTGTTGCAGTGCCGATATCCTTGCCCTCATACACCACGTTTTGAAAAACCGTCTGTTTTATCTTGTCGACAATTTCGAAATTCCTGTTCAGTAAAACTCCGCCGTAGATAATCCCGATTAAGTTGTTTTGGTAGTCAAGGATCGGGACCGCCGCCTTCAACATCATACCTGCCGTTTCCTCTGTTTCTTTCCTAACTCTTTCCTTAGGGGTGTGAATAAACTTAAAATATGCCCTCTCGGCGAGAAGGGGAGACTCTTTTCGCAAATCATTAACAGGTATAATGGACGTTGACTTAAACGGTTCTATTCTCTCTATGACTGCTCTAACGAGCTCATCATGACTTTGGTCGTCGCCGAATAGTTTCGGATTACTGGTTCGGAAAAGAACCTTACCAGATTTGTCTGTAATTGTTAATACGTCAAGTCTTTCTCTTTCTTTTACTTTTATCAGTTCATCGGCGGCTTGCTTTATTTTTCCGGACAACAATGCATCCTTGAGAAAGAACCTGTCTGCGGTAAACCGAACTACGTCGTTAACGTGGTTTAACTGGCTCAAGTATATCTCCCGAGCAGAATTGAGATCGGTGCGCACCCTATCTTGAGCTTCTGATACTATGCGGTCACCAATTAACTGAACACCCACTACACTGAAAACAGCACTCGTTATAACGACGATCAGTAGAAAGCCCAGCATGAGCTTGGTGGCTATCGGTATCTTCTTTATAAAATTTAAATCCATTATTTAATTTACAATTTCAAAACTTTTAGTTATTATATATCCGTTCGATAATTCTTTCTCAACCAATGCAGCAAGTTTTGGTATTGCCATTTCGACCGGCAACGAACAAGAACTCTTAAACGTTGTTATGTCACTTGCTTCGATACCA
>JAHJQU010000171.1 GCA_018819005.1 Pseudomonadota bacterium
AAACGATATAATAATAAAGGGAATGGCAAGTCCCGCAGAATATATGCCAAGAAGAAGAATACCTTCTGAAACCGTATCCCTGCTCCCGGCAAATATAAGAATGGACCCAAGCAACGGCCCGATACACGGGCTCCAGCCGGCACCGAAAGCCATACAGACAAGAAACCCCCCGAAATAATTCAGGGGCCTGTTAATCACCTGAATCCGTTTTTCAAATTCAAGGCTCCTGATACGGATCAAACCCATCAAATGTATTCCCAAAACAATTACTATGAGGCCGCCGATCACTCTGATGACAGACCGGTATTCAAAAATAACTCCCCCCATAAATGAAGCGGAAGCTCCCATCATTATAAAAACAGCCGAAAAACCTGAAACAAAAGAAATTGTCGAAAAGAGAACCTTCTTTCTTATCTTCGCGTCATATTCTGCAGTCAGTCTATCCAGCGAGAAACCGGTGATAAAAGAAAAATATCCGGGAATCAAAGGGAATATACAGGGCGAAAAGAAAGATAGCAACCCAGCGGCAAATGCAGCCGAATATGATATGGTTTCACTGAACATAATTATTTTAAAACTGCTCAGATGGAGAGACCTTTGCAGAACATTCAATTTTGCTCAAGTTCAAGGAAGGCGATAATTTTAACCACATGAATACATTTAGTATTTCGAGGATTGAAATTTGAGCCTGACGATGAAATTGAGCAAAAGGGGGCGTTATGTAAAGGTCTCATGGATTAACGCCTGAGTTCTTTAGAGCGTCTAGCGGCAGCAGCTATTGCTTCAGCAATTGCCTCCTTTACCTTCTTCTTTTCCAGCACCCTGAAAGCTTCTTCCGTAGTTCCACCCGGAGAGGTAACACGCCTGCGCAATAACTCCGGAGGTTCATTCATCTCTTCCATGAGGACAACAGCCCCTTTCAGAGTCGTATTTGTCAGTATTGAGGCATCATACGGATCAAGACCCATGTTTATGCCTGCCTGAATCATCGATTCGGCAAGGTAAAAGAGATAAGCGGGCCCGGAACCTGAAAGCGCCGTCACAGCATCAAGGTCATCCTCTTTGAACTCAATTACTTTTCCCATTGCTTCAAGAATTGTTCTTGCCGCATTTATGTCATCCGGCAGGGCATGCCTGTTTGGTGTCATTCCGGACATTCCCGCCAGAACAAGAGCGGGTGTGTTCGGCATAACCCTTATAATTGGAAGATTCTCATTCTCTCCCTTACTTAAGGGAGAATAGAGCAGGTTTTCAAGTTTGGCGAGAGGCACTCCTGCCGCTATCGATATAACCAGCTTTCTTCGCGGCACACTGTACTCTTTCTGACTTGTTAACTGCTGTAAAACATCGGCCATCTGCTGAGGCTTCACAGCAAGTACTATTATATCGCATATTGAAAAAAGTTTTATATTATCGGCCGTTCCCGATATGCTATAAGTTTTTTTCAGCATATTGAGCCGCTCGGCATTAACATCACTTGCATATACCATTGAAGAAGGGATAACCCCTGTCCTTGTTATGGCTCCTATGATAGCTTCCGCCATGTTCCCTGCGCCTATAAAGCCGGTTTTCTTATTGAGATTCGCCATGTTACCTCCAAAACATTTTGTGCAATTGTTACTTCCCTTTAACCCTCTGCATATTTATAAAGTTTACGCATGTCAATGAAATTCAATGAAAATTCAATGAAAACTCTTGACTATTCTTTTGAAATATAATTAGTTAGTGCCCATCTGGAAACCAAATTTGGACACATGTGAGTTTCCAATTCGGAAATAGGCAGTTTTGGGCAAGCTCAAGGAAATCAAGGGATTGCGCGGAGACATACGCTTTGTACGTCGCACAAGAAATCCCGCAGATTGACACAGAGATCGCACAAAAGGGCCATTTCCGGATGGAAACTAGTTATATTAGATTTAAATGCAATTTATCTATATTGATGAAGCCGATTGGATAAGTCTCAAAAATTCCCTCTCCCCTTAATTCCCTCCCATCGAGGAAGGGGAAATATACTTTTGCAATCGGCTCGACAGAATAAAGGATTAAATTTTCATGTTCATACTGGGTAACTTTATTGGCGCTGCCGCTACCGTAATTTATTATGTTTTAAATTTATATATGTGGATAATAATTGCACGAGCTGTTTTGTCGTGGGTAAACCCGGATCCATATAACCAGATTGTTAAGTTCATTAATAACGTAACAGAGCCGGTTCTTTATCCTATACGATCCAGGATTCCTTACATGGGAGGCATTGATGTTTCACCCATTATTGTTATTCTTGGCATAATGTTTCTGGAAAAATTTCTGGTTGGGAGCCTTCAAAGACTGGCCTTTATGCTTTCATAATTAGTATAAATTCAGGAGAATATATGAAATTAACGCCTCTGGATATCATTCAACACCAGTTTAAAACAGGTTTCAGGGGGTTTGATGTCCAGGAAGTAGATGCCTTCCTTGGCGATATGGCAGATGCTTTTCAGCTTTTACTCAATGAAAATGAGAAACTGAAAAGTGACATAGACAGATTAAATTGTGATATAGAAGAATACACTAGGCGTGAAGAGACTTTCAGAATTGCCCTGTTAAATTCCCAGAGTGTTATGGGGCAGATGAAAGAAAACGCTCAGAAATCTGCCGAACTAATTATAGCCGAGGCCGAAGTAAAAGCAGAAAAAATAATAAGCAGAGCCAATAACAGGCTGGTCCAGTTACAGGAAGACATATCCGAGCTTAAACGCCAGCGAATGCAAATGGAGATCCAGCTTTCATCTGTAATTGAGTCCTACTCCAGACTGCTTGAAATGAGCAGGGAAGAGCAAAAAGCCGTTGATGATGATGATTTAAAAATAAAACTGATGAAACAATCTGCATAATTGATTTTATGCTTTTCTTTCAACTCTTATCAACAATATTGAAATAATCAGGAGTTTCGCAATGGCAAAGATTGATGCTTTTTTCAAACTGATGAACGAACAGGGCGCTTCGGATCTCCATCTTGTTGCAGGACAGCCTCCCGCTCTCAGAATAAGGGGAGACATTGAAAGAATCAAGTATAACGTTCTTGACACAGATGCACTGAGAAGCATGATTTATGAAATAGCCCCTGAAGAGAAGGTCAAGCATTTTGAAGAAACCGGGGATGTGGATTTTGGGTATGAAATTCCCGGTCTTGCGCGCTACCGTGCAAACTTCTTCATGCAGAAATATGGCGTTGGAGCTGTTTTCAGAGAGATCCCCAGTACGATATTGACAGCGGAGCAACTCGGGCTTCCTCCTGTAATATCAAAGCTTGCCCTTCTTCCGAGGGGGCTAGTGCTGGTAACAGGGCCAACAGGAAGCGGCAAGTCAACAACGCTTGCGGCAATAATTGATGTCGCAAACCGCCTGAGAAAAGATCATATAATTACTGTCGAAGATCCAATCGAATTTGTACACAAGAGCCAGGGCTGCATAGTAAATCACAGGGAAGTCGGACTTCATACAAAGACCTTCAGCGCGGCTCTCCGCGGGGCTCTTCGTGAAGACCCCGATATCATTCTGGTCGGCGAAATGCGCGATCTTGAAACCGTATCACTTGCCATTGAAGCGGCATCTACGGGACACCTTGTTTTTGGAACTCTTCATACTTCAAGCGCGGCAAAAACGGTTGACCGTATTATTGAAGTATTTCCCGCAAGCGAGCAGGCGCAGATCCGCTCAACATTATCCGACGGAATCAGGGCTATAGTTGCTCAGGTTCTCTTTAAAAGAATAGATAAAAAGGGGCGATGTCCCGCCCTCGAAATCCTTATCGGAACCCCCGCTGTCAGAAATCTGATAAGGGAATCAAAAACACACCAGCTTAATTCAATGATGCAGACCGGGAAAAAATACGGGATGCAGCTCCTTGATGACGCTATAATGGAATTATTGAACAAGGGCTGGGTTTCCGCCGACGAAGCTTATGCAAAAGCAAACGACAAGTCAAAGTTCAGGCCGCTTTTGAAGAATCCGCCTGCAGATTTCACAGACGCATAATAAATCGTGAGGTCAATCTATGAGAAAACAGGAAACAGATCATATCTTAACAAAAATGCTCGATGCCCATCAATACGTATCGGACCTTAATCTGACCACAGGCAAACCAATGCAGGTCGAAAGCGCCGGCCAGCTTATAAGCGTTGACATGACACCAAAGATTGAATCCCTGTCTCCTTATCAGACTGAAGTATTCGCATTGAACCTCATCAATAGGGATCACCGGTTAACTGAAGTCCTGCTGAAACAAGGCTCATGCGATCTGTCTTACAGTCTTCCCGGTAAAGCTCGTTTCAGGGTAAATGTTTTCTCTCAATCAGGAAATTATTCGGTTGTTTTGCGGCGCCTCGAGACTAAAGTACCCACAATTAAGGGTATGAACCTTCCGGATGTTTTTTTTAAAATTCCCCAGGAAAAAAATGGCATTATTTTCGTAACAGGAGCAACCGGTTCAGGAAAAACGACCTCCCTTGCCGCTATTCTTGATCAGATAAATGAAAACAAATCGGTTCATGTTGTAACTCTGGAAGATCCTATTGAATACCAGCATCCGCATAAGCAATCGACATTCAATCAGCGCGAGCTGGGCATTGACTTCGATTCATATGCAAACGGCTTGAGGGCTGCCTTGAGGCAGGCTCCCAAAGTTATCCTGGTGGGGGAAATGCGCGACAGGGAGAGTGTCGAAATCGGATTAAGCGCTGCTGAAACAGGACATCTTGTCCTTTCAACACTTCACACCGTAGATGCTGGCCAAACAATTAACCGCATACTCGGCATGTTCAGCACTGAAGAGGAAAACCAGGTAAGAATTCGCCTTTCCGATACAGTCCGCTGGATAGTCTGCCAGAGGCTGCTTCCAAAAGTTGGCGGAGGCCGGGTTGCTTCATTTGAAATCCTTGGAATGAATTTAAGAGTTAAAGGACTCATTTTACACGGTGAATCCGAAGGAAATTCATATTACGAAATCATGAAGGATGGAAGAGCCTTCGGAATGACAACTTTCGACGATTATATCACCGACCTTTTTGCTAAAGGACAAATAACTGAAGAGACGGCTCTTTCCTATGCTTCGCGCAAAGGTGTTGTCGGCCGGGGCATAGATACGGTTAAAAGCTCGAGAGGAGAGGCGACAACCGATATAGATAATCTTGAGCTTGATAAATCTTATGGAAAAGACGAGAAGAAACGTTTATTCGGAGCAGAACCTCATCCCAGGCAAGGAAAAATGTCTAGAGACAGTTAAATATAATGAAGTCGTAAGGGAGGCTTGTTAAAGAGACTATGGATATAAACTGCGATAACTGTAAAAGCAAATTCAGGGTCCCGGATGAAAAAATTCCTGCCGGGATTGAATCTATCCCCTGCCCCAAATGCAAAAACAGAATAGTCCTGAGCACCGGCCAGAAAACCGGAGAGTTGAGCCTGAAAGAAGAGCCTGCCGGTCGTTCTGATAGTGAAGCGCTCTCTTTTGATGAAGCCCAAATGTCGGATTCATACGATGCTTCAGAAAAGCCTTTCGATTTTGTGGAAGAGGAAGGTAAAACAGCTCTTGTCTGTGAATCCGACCCTGAACGTAAAAAACAAATTATTGAAGCACTCCATCTCATGGAATTCAACACTAACGAGACAGACAACTCAAGGGACGTGCTTAAAAAAATGCGTTATCATGTATATGACCTGATTGTTCTTAATGAAAAATTTGATACTCCCAACCATGAATTAAATCCAATCATGATGGCCATAGATCGCCTCCCAATATCTACGAGGCGTAATATTTTCGTGGCGCTGATAAGCGACAGGTTCAGAACAATGGACAACATGACGGCGTTTCAGAAAAGCGTTAATATTATAATAAATACCAAGAACATGGAAGATTTTGGCAAGATATTGAGCCGCGGAATAACCGACCATGAGTCTTTTTACAGGGTTTTCAAGGAGACCTTGAAAAAGCTCGGACGGACATAATATTGACGGACTCGCAAATGGTATTTAGCAACAGCAGCTTGAACGAGAGCAGCTTATCACTTTAAAAACCTTTTTTGCCGTTCAAACAATCCCGATCACCGCTTTTTATCAACAGCATCTGGGAGGTAGATTTTGACTTTTAGAGCGCTTAATAAAACAAAAAAAGATTTAAATTTGGCGTTACTGAGCATTATTTCGTTAGTTTGTTTATATTTTCTTACTTTCTGCTCTTTGGCCATTGCTGATGACACTTCAGGAGAACCTTTTTATAAATACCTGTCCTCTCTTGCCAGCAGTGGGAATAACAGCCTTATTGAGGAGTTGAACACAAATCCCAGAAAACTTGACTGGAACAATGCTGAGGCGTCGAAGTTTAAGGGGCACTTAAGATTTTTAACTTCAGTAAAACCCGGCAGTACCGACCAGACCAGGCTTTATTTTATAAGAAACACCGAAGGCAGCATTATTATCCTTACCATACCCGACAGTAATGATCCTGTTTACCAAAA
>JAHJQU010000172.1 GCA_018819005.1 Pseudomonadota bacterium
CCAATGCATATTGCCATCAGCCAACCGTCACGCCATAGTGGTTTCTTCATCTCCTGGGCATTTTCCTTCAGGCCGCTTTAAAGCCATTGTGCGATAAAAAAGGCTTCATGGCTCCACGATACTCAAATACGGATCTTTTGTCATCATATTTTGAAACGACTCGGGTATTTTAATCTGCCCGGTGATAATTTTTTTATTGATTTAAGCCGTAACAGTCAATATCCTTATTACATTGAAAATTCAATTAGAGACATAAACAGGAGATAACATATGGTTCGCATTCCCACAAGCCGCATTCCCACTCATCCGGGCGAAATGCTATTGGAAGAGTTTCTTAATCCAATGGGCCTTACCCAGCGGGATTTGGCAGATAATATCCGTGTGCCTTACCAGCGAGTCAACGATATTGTGAATGGGCGCAGAGGAATAACCCCGAGTACGGCTCTGCGTTTGGCAAAATATTTCAATATGTCTGCTGATTTCTGGATGAATTTACAGTTGCGATGGGACTTGTATTTTGCTCAACAGAATGAACTCATTGTATTGGAAAAAATTCATCCTTACTCAGCGGCAATATAATTTGCAAGCTTGTCTTAAAGCTAAAATATGCCCAATTAAACGTGCAATGAACAGCAGGGTAAATTCAATGTTCAACAATATTTCCCGTCACGAAGATACTGTTTTTCCTTCGGAGGATTGAAATACCCGTGATTTAAACCCGGGAAATCTTTTCTTATCAGGCAAAGCACTTCATTTATCCCAACCGGCGCACTCATTGAAGTAACTCCCGACATTACCTTCCAGTATCTCAAAGGATCAATATTCAGGTTCCGCCACTGAATGAAATTTACAGGATGTTCTTTTAAGAAATCAAAAAGAGCGTTCACTTCTTCCGGCGAATCGTTAAAGCCGGGACAGTTAAGATAATTTACTGAAACGAAAACATTTCTGCCAAGAGCCATGTCGATGCTTTTTAAGACATCTGAAAAAACATATCCTTTGGGTCTGAAATAGGCATCGTAACATTGTTTCCTTACACTGTTCATGCTGATCCTGATGCTGTCAAGCCCGGCATCAAAAAGCCTTTCCATTGTTTCAGGGAGGCTTCCGTTTGTATTCATGTTTATTGTTCCGCGGTCTGTTTTTGATCGGATCAGTTTTATTGCCGGTTCAATCACATGAGCTGCCAGTAAGGGGTCGCCTTCGCATCCCTGCCCGAAACTTACAATGCTTCTTTTAACTTTCCTTATGTGCGCAAGCGCAATTTCTGCAATCTCATCGGGAGACGGGGTGAATGAAATCCTGTCCTGGCTGTTTTTTATTCCGGTTTCTTTCTGGAGCGATATGCAGCCGATGCATCTCGCGTTGCAGTTTTCAGAAGTAGGAAGCGGGGCTTCGAAACGCCCCAGGAAGAAGTTTTTCGCTGCGGGACAACCGTATTTCAGAGCGCAATTTTCAAGATGGGCGCGCAGCCTGTTTTGCGGCATCTTTTTTTGCATTGTCCGGACGCCCGCGATAATTTTTTCACGCGGCATCAGCCTTAAGTCCTGTCTCTTTTCCTTGTCAACAAGGATAACGGCTGTCCTGAAACCACCCTTGTGCAAGCCTATGGCTCCATACGAAAAGAGAGGAAGCTGTCTTGCAGCTTGCTTCTCCAAGTAAGCGCTTACGTGGGAAATAACGTATCCGGGTGAATTGAATGCCGCAACAGGGAATACGGGCTCCCCCGGTGAATACGGGTTTTCTTTTAATGTTTCCGGCCTGTTTGTTTCCAGGTTGAATACAACCGGGCTTCTGTCCGGCAGAAACATGAACTCTCCGCCATAAGGCATATCTATTGTGTTGCCGGTTGAAAGAGGTGCGAAAGAAGGTCCGGCCATCCCGGCGGCGGCATACCCTACAAGCTCAATTATTTTGCCCTCTTTATCGGCAACAAGCGCCGTAATCAGTTTATCTTTTTTCATTTCCCTCTTGTCCATTTCAGAAAGATGCTGTTTGCACTGATGATGTTTCGGAACCAGCCCAATCTTGCTAATAAGTTTGATTTTATGGTCTGATGCTGATTTCTTATTGATTTACGCTGTAACAGTCAATATGTTTAACACATTGAAACAAAACAACGAGAGCATTATCATAGAAAAAGTCATGTCCAGATACAGACAGAGGATAACTGATATGGTACCAGATTCAGTGATAATTGCGGCGAACGTGTGTCAGGTTGCCACAACATTCATTTCCCTGTCGGCTTATCTGCCCCAGTGGATTAAGCTTATTCAGACAAAATCAAGCGGAGACATATCCCTTGGTTCCTGGTGTCTGTGGTTCTTTTCCGCATCCTTTGCCCTCTTTTACGCAATAGTTCAGTATCAGTTGAACGGCAGGGGATGGCCGCTCATCATCTCGACATTCGCTTCGCTGGGCTCCACACTGTTGACCGTTTCACTTATCGTGAAATTCAGGCCACGAAAAGTTTTAAAAGGCAGGAAAAGGACATGACGGAGCTTCAACCTGCAAAAAAGAGCCGGGTTTTGGACCTTAAGGCAATGGTACTACTGACCGTGCTTTGCGCAAGCTGGGGGCTGCAGCAGGTAACCATCAAGATAGCCAATCAGGGAGTTTCTCCAATACTGCAATCCGGTATCAGGTCTATAGGCGATGCAATTCTGGTCTGGATCTGGATGAAGGCGCACAGGGAACCCCTGTTTAAGAAAGACGGCACACTGTGGTGGGTGATAGGGGCAGGTCTTCTCTTTTCAGGAGAATTCATTCTCATATACTGGGGGCTTGTTTTTACCAGCGCATCACGAGCCGTAATTTTTCTGTATATGTCGCCCTTTGTTGTTGCGCTTGGTTCAATACTTTTTATTCCCGG
>JAHJQU010000173.1 GCA_018819005.1 Pseudomonadota bacterium
CACAACTCTTGAAAGCTCACCTCCTGAGGCGATTGCGGACAAAGGCTTAAGAGCCTCCCCAACGTTTGGAGCAATTATAAATTCTGCCCTGTCAATACCTGTTTCACCTGCCGCATTACCATCAACAACAAGGAAGAGATCGGCATTGTCGGGCGCGGGAGCAGTCTGCATTGAAACCTCAAATTTTGTGCGGGACATTTTAAGTGTCGCCAACTCCCCCTCCACTTTTACAGCAAGCTGTTTTGCGCATTCTTTTCTTTTTGAAGAAAGTTCTTTTGCAACAGAGGTAATCTTTTTATGAAGGCTTCCGAGTTTTTTTTGTGTCTCGGCTATTGTTTCTGAAAGATTTTCAATGCCGGATAGTTCATTTTCGATCGATTCCAGTTTTTTTAAAATCGCTTCAAGGGAACCACCGTGTTTTCGCTTAAGCTTGTTCAGTAAATCAAGGCGCGCTTCAACAGCTTCAAGTTCTTTTTCATCAGTTTCTATTTTTAAAAGGTAAGTTCTTAATTCATTCGATATATCTTCGATATTATAGGCGGCTCCGGAAACAGCTTCGGCCTTTGAAGTAAGCTCGGAATCTATCTGGCTTGCTTTGGTGAGATTTTTCCTGACAATTCCCAGTCTTTCAATAATAGAACCCTGCGCGCTGTAAAGTTCTTCAATGCTGTTTCCCACAGCCTCGTACAGGGATTCCGTATTCTTAAGCCTTGTCCTTAACCTTTCGAGATCGGCATCCTCTCCATACCTGACGGATGCTTCTGTTATCTCTTTTTTTTGGTATGAAAGGAAATCAATCTGTTCGGCCTGCCGGTCCTTTAACGAATTCAGCTCTTTCAGTCTTTTTACCAGAGGAACTATCTCATTGAAAAGTTTCCCGGCTTCATTCCGCAAAGACATCAACCCCCCAAACTGATCCAGGATTAAAAGATGCTGCTCATCCCTCAGTAATCCCTGGTGCACATGCTGCCCTGATATGCTGGCAAGATTTTCGGTAACAGATTCTAAAATCTGAATAGTTGAAAGTTTCCCGTTAATATATATTCTGTGCCTGTCGCTTCTTGATATAATCCTTCTGATTATAAGCCCTTCCGAAGAATCGTGCCCATATTCTTCCAGGAGCGCTGCAACCCTGCTTTCAGGAGCAATTTCAAACAATGCTTCAAGTTCGGCGGTCTCTGCGCCGGTTCGAACCAGAGTTGCAGTTGCCCTGCTTCCCAGCAGAAGATTTACGGCATTGATTATGATTGACTTGCCCGCCCCCGTCTCTCCGCTTAAAACGGTAAGGCCGTCTGAAAAGCGGATGTTCAGGTCGTCTATTATTGCAAAGTTTCTTATGGAAAGCTCTCGAAGCATAGTAAATAAGCCGGACTGATAAAGAATATGTTTTGATTAAGGGTTATTGAAGGTTTGTTATTGCACAACTATTTGTTTTTGTAAAGATAGATGAGATGAACCGGAGTTTCCGGCTGGAAGAAATTTATAGAACTCGGAATAACTTTGTGTTAAGTTAGGATAATTTATAATCTTTTACAAGGCCATAATCAGAAACGAAAATTAGATGATATTAATATATCAAATCATATATACGATAATTGTTATAGTCAGTTCGCCGTTTATTCTATTTTTAGCCGTCCTTGGAAACAACAGAATTAAAGAACGGCTTGCTCTCTCGCTTCCCAAAGATTTACATGAAAACCGCCGAATCTGGATACACGCCCTTTCTGTAGGTGAAGTTATATCTGCTATTCCTCTTATTGCGCAAATAAGCATCCTGTATCCTTATAAAGAGATCGTTTTTACGGTAACCACAACTAAAGGCATTGATTTAGCCCGCAAGGAAATTGGCGACCGGGTAAAAATAATTCCAATGCCTCTTGATTTCTGGTGGAGCATTCAAAGAATAGTCAGGCATATAAATCCATCCTTTTTTATACTTGTTGAAACGGATATATGGCCCGCGCTTATAACCCATCTTTCAAATAAAAATATTAAATGTTTTCTTGTAAACGGGAGAATTTCACCCCGCACCTATAAATCTTATGAAAGGTTTTCATTTCTTATCAAGCCTGTTTTAAACCGGTTCACATTATGCATGATGCAGTCCGAACTTGACAGAAAGCGGCTTCTTGCCATCGGAGCGGAGCAGGCGAAGATAATAACAACAGGAAATATTAAATTTGACCGCGACTGGTTTCCGATGCACAAAGAAGAACGCGACACATTGCTGAAGAAACTGTCCCTTGATCCTGAAGATGTTATCTGGGTTGCGGGAAGCATTCACAAGGATGAGGATCAGATGATCCTGAATGTATTTTCGAGGCTTGTTCCGGAATTTCCTGGGCTTCGACTTATTCTTGCCCCACGGAATATTGAGGAGTCGGATAATATATTAAAAACAGTCAAGGACATGGGGATTGAGAGTGTTCTGAAAACAAACCTGAAAGATAACAGAGCCCCTTACAAAGTTTTGGTTCTGAATACGATAGGGGAATTGGGCAGAATTTACGGCATAGGTAAAATCAGCTTTGTTGGCGGAAGCCTGGTTCCTCTGGGCGGGCATAATATTCTTGAGCCTGCAGGTTTCGGCTGCCCGGTGCTCTTTGGCCCTCACACGCATAACTTTGTTTTAATGTCCGAACTTCTGCTGGCGGAAAAGGGTGGCTTTCAGGTTGTTAACGAAGACGAGGTTTACGCATTCGTGAAAATGCTTCTTGAAAATTCTGATTTATGCGGCATAACCGGAAGGAACGCAAAAAAATTTGCGGATAAACACAGAGGGGCCTTAAAAGAGGTTCTGAACCGCATAGGAGAGCATGTTGACAAAATATAGAGAGGAGAAAGTTGTTGACCCGGCAACTTGACAGATCAAATATCAACCGAATTCTGATTCGAGCCACAAACTGGGTGGGAGATGCTGTAATGACGCTGCCTGCGCTTGAAGCGGTCAGAGAGAATTTTCCGTCTGCATCTATTACTGTTCTTGCCCGCCCCTGGGTTGCGCCATTGTTTGAAAACCACCCGGCAGTAAACAATATCCTTATTTATAAAAGGCATGACGGCTTGAAAAAAAATATCTCCGAATTTTTTCATGTAATTAATCTGGTTCGGAAAAACAGATATGATCTTGCCGTTCTTTTTCAAAATGCGTTCGAAGCGGCCCTTCTTGCATATCTTGGCAGAGTAACATACCGGCTTGGTTTTGATTCGGACGGGCGAGGGTTTTTGCTTACCCATGGAATAAAAAGAAGCAGTGAAATATTTGCGGTTCACCAGGTTGAATATTATTTATCGATTCTAAAGGCAGCGGGCCTTAAGGCTGAAAGCAGGAATCCCGTTCTTTATCTTTCAATAAAGGATCTTGCCAAAGCGGAAAATCTGCTGCAGTTAAATGGAATAAGCAAAAACGATTTCATTCTCGGCATAAGCCCCGGAGCAATTTTTGGAAATGCGAAGCGATGGCCCTTTGAGCGTTTTGCAAAAATATCGGACCGGGCTTCCGAAAGGTGGGGAGCAAAAGTAATCATTCTTGGGAGCAAAAAAGAAAAAGATATTGGAAATAAAATGGCCGGTATAATGAAAAATAAGGCGGCTGATTTCTGTGGTACCACCTCCCTCGGTGAAGCGATGGGACTGATTAGCAGATGCAGTTTTTTTGTGACAAACGACTCCGGTCTCATGCATATTGCCGCAGCTCTCGGAGTTCCAGCTTTTGCAATTTTTGGATCAACAGACCATGTGGCTACCGGGCCTCGGGGATCAAAAACAAAAATAATCAGGCACGATATCGCATGTTCTCCGTGCCTTAAACCGGAATGCCCGACAGATTTTAAGTGTATGCTCTCAATTGAACCTGAAGAAGTCTGGGATGAGATGGAAAAGTTCAGACAGGCTAAATGACAGATTACAAAGGTATCACAGATTTGAAGAATATTTTAATAATAAAATTAAGTTCCATCGGTGACGTTGTTCACGCGCTTCCTTTTCTGGAGGCTCTGAAAAATAGTTATCCCGATTCCAGGATAGATTGGCTGGTTGAAGAAGAGGCTTCCCAGGTAATATCGGGGCATCCCGCCATAAACCGCGTTATAATTTCCGGAAGAAAAAGATGGCAGAAGGAGATCCTTGACCTTTCTAAATTTTTAAAGATCTCCTCTGAAGCAATACGTTTTTACAAAAATTTAAGATTCTCCTCATACGATATTGTCGTTGATTTGCAGGGCCTGTTCAGAAGCGGTTTTTTAACAGCCCTTTCAAGGGGGAAAAGGAAAATAGGAATGAGCGGCGCAAGAGAAGGCGCTTCTTTTTTCTTGAAAGAGCCCCCTGTTGCCGTTGACTATGACCAGCATGCAATTGACCGTTATCTGAAGATAGCCGAGCAACTCGGTTGTAATACAGGCGCCCGGAAAGGCGAAATTCCGGTTTCCGAACAGGATAAAAAGCTTGCTGACGGCATATTCATTTCATTTTCCGAAGGCAAACCGCTTATAGCTGTCAACCCGATGGCCAAGTGGAAAACAAAACTGTGGGAATCTGATAAATTCTCAAAACTGGCTGAAAAACTGCATAAAGAGATAGATTGCCGGATAATATTTACAGGAAGCGTGCAGGACCGGCCGGTAATCGAAGAGATAATAAAGCAGACGGGCATCAAAGAGGATAAAATCATAAACCTTGCAGGCCGCACAGGCTTAAAAGAGCTTGCATATCTTTATTCAGGATGCTCGGTTCTTATATGCACAGATACAGGCCCTATGCACATCGCTGCCGCAATGGGCTGCAGGGTAGTTGCTCTTTTTGGCCCGACTGCCCCGTTGCGCACAGGCCCCTATGGAAACGGCCATATAATAATAAGAAGCGGCATTGATTGCAGCCCCTGTTTTAAGAAAGAATGCCGCGATGTAAAATGCATGGAAGATATAACTGTCAATGCGGTTTGCGACGCCGCAAGAAGTATAATATTATCATGATTCAAGGGATCAGTGGGTCAGGGGGTCCAGTGAAAGAAAGATATAGATTAGCCTTTTGCCTTTTCGAATATGTCACATTTGGCGGAATGCAGCGCGACCTGCTGCGAATCGCAAGGATGTGCATATCCCGAGAGCATCAGGTAAATTTATTCTGCAGCGCGTGGAAGGGAGAAATTCCGGATGATATAAATGTTTCGCTCCTTGCCGGACAGGGGTTGGCAAACCACTTGAGGTGCAAATCTTTTGTAAAAAAAGTTTTAAAGCACCTTGATACCGATAAATATGACGCGGTGATTGGATTCAATAAAATGCCGGGCCTTGATCTTTATTTTGCTGCGGATTCATGTTTTGCGGCAAAAGCCCGTGAAAGAGGTTTTCTCTATCGCCTGACCGGGCGATGCCGGACATATTCAGAACTTGAACGGGCCGTGTTTGAGAAAGATTCGAATACTGAAATTCTCCTTATTTCCGAAAGGGAAAAGGGCTCCTTTATTGAATTTTACGGAACAGATGAAAACCGATTTCACCTGCTTCCTCCCGGCATCGATAAAAACCGCCTTGCAACCACCGATGCCCCCGAAATCCGCGCAGCCCTGCGCACTGAACTGTCCATAGGGGAAAATGAGAATATCATTCTGTTTATAGGTTCAGGTTTTAAAACAAAAGGTCTTGACCGTGCAATTACAGCCCTTTCTTCACTTCAGCCTGCTTTGCTGAAAAAGACTGTTCTGCTTGTTCTTGGTGAAGACAAGGCAAAACCCTTTCTGGGACTTGCCAGACAGCTTGGGATTCAGGATAAAGTTCGCTTCATGGGAGGCCGTTTTGATGTTCCCCGATTTTTAATGGCTGCTGATCTTCTGCTGCATCCGGCTTACAGGGAAAACACCGGCACGGTACTTATTGAGGCAATGGCTGCCGGGTTGCCCGTTCTGGCATCTGATGTCTGCGGATACGGTTATCATGTAAGAAACGGCGGAGCCGGAGAATTGATATCATCCCCCTTCGAGCAGGAAAAACTCAATCATCTCCTTTCTTATATGCTGACAACTGAAAAAAGAGCCGAATGGCAGGAATGCGGGAGGAATTACATTTCAGGAACAGATGTATTCAGCCTTCCCGAAAAGGCGGCCGATATCATTGAGGCCGCTGCAAGGCTGAAAAAGACTCAAGGCAAAGATCTCAACTTGGATAGCCTGTGATCTCCCTTATCTTTTCATAAAGCGGCTTCAACTGCTTATACATCTTCTTATATACATGCCTGTAAAGCTCGTCATATAATTTATGAGCCGTAAAATCGGGTTCAAACACATCCCCTATACGTGTCATGGCATTTACCGCAGTTTCAAAATCCCTGTGAAGTCCGAGCCCCACAGCCAAATCAATTGAAGCTCCAAGCCCTGATGTTTCATAAATATGAGGCCGTGCAGTAGGTATTCCGAAAACATCGGCCGTGACCTGCATTGCAACCCTGCTCTGAGAGCCGCCTCCCGAAACGCGAAGGCTTGTTATCGGAATTTTTGTTTTCTTCTCGATCCTCTCCTTTCCCTCCCTGAGAGCATATGCAAGACCTTCTAGTATAGCCTTGTAAAAATAGGCCCTGTTATGAATATCTCCGAAGCCTATGACAGCGCCTTTCGCCTCGGGACCGGGAAGTTTTAATCCCGGCGTCCAGTAAGGCTGCAAAACGAGTCCCATCGATCCCTTCGGCACATCTGCAACAAGCTTGTCAAAAAGGCTTTCAACATCCACTCTTTCCATCTCCGCAATCTGCTGCTCCTTGAATCCGAATTCCTCCTTGAACCAGCTTACCATCCAGAAACCGCGCATGTTCTGAACTTCGATTGTATGGTATCCCGGCACAGCCGAAGGATAGGGCGGAAGAAGCGGAACTGCTTCAACGTATTTTTTATGTGTAACATTTATGGTGGCAGTAGTCCCGTAACTTAAACAGCCTACAGACGGATCAAGGCTTCCTGAGCCTATAACTTCGCAGGCTTTATCTGCCGCCGCGGCTATCAGTGGAAGTCCTTCGGGTATCCCTGTCTGGTCTGCAACAGCCTTTGTAATGTTTCCGAGGGGTTTTCCCACCGGAATCAGTTCGGGAAGCAAATCCCGCTCTATAGGCAGGCCTTTCCATTTCCAGTCCCAGCTCCTGGCCCAGCACAAATTTTTATAATCAAAAGGTATATATCCGACCTGGCATCCGATTGAATCGACAAACCTGCCGGTCAGCCTGTGTGTCAGGTACCCTGAAAGCAAAAGGTATTTATGGGTCTTTCTCCACACATCCTTCTCATGCGTCATGATCCAGTTGGCTTCTGCCTCGGCCCTGAAGTAATCAATGGTTTTTTTCAGGTTTGTAACGGTAAAGAGAAATCCCCAGAATCCGCCGAGAGGAGGAAGCCCGTAAGTTTTACGCTGATCCAGCCATAAAATGGCGGGACGCAGGGCTTTTCCCTCTTTGTCCACATTCAAAACCGTACCCCTCTGCGTCGTCAGTGAAACGCCGGCGATTCGCTCCCTGTATGAAGGCTGGCTGTCAAACAGCTTCCGGCAGGCAAGGCAGAGGGATTCCCAGAAGACTTCGGGGTCCTGTTCCGCCCACCCCGGATGTTTTGAAAAATAAGGGTTGAAATGGACCCTCTCTTTTGCCAGCAGATTGCCCTCAAGATCAAAAATCAGCGCTTTTAAGCTCTGGGTTCCGTTGTCGATCGCCAGTAATAAATCTTTATTATTCATTATCAACTCTCACACCGTTTAAGTTCAACCCTTATTTGTCCGAAAAAAAACCAAACATCCCATCATGGAATTCTTCAGATGCTAAAAGTTCCAATACCTGGCTCACCTTAATATAAAGCCGAGATGTAATCGGCTCGAGAAGGTGAAGGGTAGCATCTTTTTTGATCAGTATTTCCTGAGGCAGTACCTCCATCTTCTCTAAAAAGCTAAGAAAATGATCTCTGAATACTGAAGCATCATCAGAAATACCAAACAAATAAGTGTCTAAAGCAAATCCTGAGTGATGATCCATAACTGCAAACATTCGGGGGTAAAAGGGTCTTTCTTTTTTCTCCCTCACCGGCGTGGGCGCAAACGCGATACCTATTTCCCAGACGGCGTCTATACGGACGGCCTTCTTTTTGATTCTCTGAATTCTGGTTTCATCGACCCGGTCATCAATAATTATTGTTTTTTCATCGGGAACAGGTTTCATCCACCTGTCTTTCCAGATGACAATATTCTCAGTTTTATCTGGTACTCTGACCAGATATTCATCTTCACCGGGCGGCGTGAGCAATCCGTCATCCTCCCGGAAGCGCAAAGCCACAACCATGGCCTGTTCCATGGCTACAGTCAAAAACAGCGCCTCTTTTTTTGTCAGAAACCAAGGGAAATAACCCGGCAGATAACTTCTGAACACAGGCCATTCGTTTTGTCCGCGGAGCTTTAACCCGAGTTTTTTTATTATTTGAAGATCCTCTTTTTGTACATAATTTCTGTCTTCAAAGGAAGCTACAAGGCATTTTTGCGCTCGGAGCGCATCGGGGTCTGATTCTTTGATTTCACCGGATTGAATTTTAAGACATCCTTCCAGGCCATCTGTTCCTGGATATACGGCAATGGCAAACACTGCTCCGAGATTTCCCATTATACAACAGTATCCGATTTCTCCATCCTCCGGATTCTGAACACCAAACAGATTGTCATCGTACATCCAATTCCAGCATTCCAGTTTTTTAAATTCCAAAGCAATATCGTACAGCCTTTGCCATTCTTTCATCGAAGGAGCTTCATTCATGTTCGATAACCTCACCTTTTGTTTTTCAATTTAAAACCTTTAAAAAATGCCGGAGTTTTATCTTAAGCTGCCCCTTGACTGATTTATAACAGCATAGATTTTCAGTCGGTTACATTTTGTAACCGACTCGTTGCCTTCGCATATTCCTCTCATCTGTAGCCAGCTCTTCAACTGGAGTATAAATTGTACTCCAATGGAAAGTCACCTTCATTGCTTTATGGCAAAAGACCTTAAGTCATTCTTGATATAGTATTTTGCTCCAAACCTTGTTAATAGTTTTTCCACATCACAAAGGAATTTACCCCAATCCACACCATGCTCAACAGTCTTCATGTGGTTTAGCTTGCCAACTTTCCAAAATCTAACATACTTGTGAGCCTTTCGAATCACACCAAGCGCTTGGTCTGGATCAATAACCGGTTCGAGGCTGACCCATGTAAAAATGCCCGCTTTGTGTGCGGCTTTCAAAACGGCCAGCCGATCCTCCACAGTCGAGGCACCCGGTTCCCAATACTTGCGCGTATCGTCATCCGAAAAACAAAGTGTGACGCCCAGTTGCGTGCGGGCAGCCTTCATCAGATCCATGTCTTCATTAATGAGATCCGGGCTCCCTTTGGTCAGCACCTGGTTATTCAACCGGTGTTTTGATACAATTTCAAGAGCTTGTCGCGTTAACCTTTCGGTGCGTTCAATCGGCTGATAAGGATCGCTCAGAAAACAAAACAGTATGGACCGGGAATCGCCCCGCAAACGCTGCGCATCTTTTTCGAGGAGTTTCAAAATATCAGTGCGGGGCTCAGCAATTGCGTGCCATTTTTCCCCGGTTGTCCGCATACAAGCAGGGGCATAGCAATAACGACATCCATGTGTGCATCCACGATAGAGATTGCACGCCAGCTCGGAGTATTCCCGCGCCCTCCCCTTTGGTTCATAAACAACATTCATGAATGGCCTCCGTTAAAATGACGGATGATTTCTGCGTTCGGTTTCTTCCATGCGTCATAGGAAACATGAAAAGTTTGTTTTGGCAGTGTTTTATCTTCGACCAACATCTTCAAAGCGTCCCTTGCATGGGCAGCAAGCATTCCATTTTGCAAGGAAAATATATAAACATCCTTGTTTGTCATTAAGCGACGTTCAAGCACAGCGGACCTTAGTTCTTTTTCAAAAACTTTAATTTTAGTCGGTTTGCCATATTCCTGGAATAATGGTAGTTGCTTCCGATCAATCCCATCCCTATCAATGTCAAAATTGGCATCGCCACCGCGTTTCCATGCAACCTTGAGAAATTTATCAATCCCAAGAGGATGACCGGAGCCAAAAACAAGACCATAGACGTTTGGCCCTTTTCGGATTGAAAATGAACCAAGATAATACTCAAGCCCAAGTGGAATCCACCGCCGGTAAGCATCTGCCACAATCCGATGTACATTTGTTCCATTCATCCTGGAAAAATCTTCGTCTGTTACAGGCACATAATCCTGAATTTTCTTTTTGAAACGGTTTACCATGGCAGAGGAAATGAAAAAAAGGAAGTCTGTCTTGGGATGTTGCACAATATATTGAAAGACAGATTTTGTGATTTGATTCACGCCGTTTTGATCAAGAAACAAAAGATTCGCCGCATTCCCATTCATCAAAGGTTTCCATTGCTCAAACGCGGAATGAAAATCATTTTGCATAGTAGTAAATGAAACTTCAGGCAAGGAGCTCTTTTGCTCGTTAATACAGGATGATAAGTCCTTAAATTTAGTTGAGTTATATTCATTGAAAAACGTTCTGATTTTTGGATATTGTTTCCCATTCAGGTTCTGCACTTGGCGGATTTCTTCACAGGTGATCAGAGGGCTGCCGGAACTTCCATCTACATCTTTTCCTGGACCGGCAAAAAAATCAAACACCTGAATGCTGTCTATATACTGGTTGTGAATGAATACAGGTAACCATTCTCGCAGATAATCACGGTAGAGTCCTAATTTTTCACAAGTGCTTTCGTCAAATGGCTTAAGATGAAGATTGCGTTTTGGCATATTGAAATATCCTTACAATAAGTTTATTCCCTCCTCGTCCGTGCCTTCTTTGCCCAGTCTTCTGCATACCGTCAAATCACAAACAAATATTTGATTCCAACCTCTTAAATTAATTGTTTATCCAATCCAGCATGTTGACAATCTTTATCATGCCCTGTTCAGAATCACAGGTTATCAAGAGGGCTTAAAGCTTTTGAAATATCTTTTTCCATGACATGGGTATAGATTTCAGTCGTTTTCACATCTGCATGCCCCATCAGTTCCTGAACAACTCGAATGTTGATGCCGTTTTCAAGAAGATGGGTGGCAAGAAGGCTCGGAATCTGTCGCACCTGATC
>JAHJQU010000174.1 GCA_018819005.1 Pseudomonadota bacterium
GACATCTCGATTGCCGGAGCAAGCAGAGACCAGTAGCTTGCGGCTAGCATGACACCGGCAGCGAATCCGAGCATGCCGTCAAGGGTCTTCCTTTTCATGTCTTTGAATGGAAAGACACAGGCCGCACCAAGAGCAGTGAGAAACCACGTAAACAAAGTAGCGAAAAGAGCCTGCATTACAGGATGAAGCTGCTCAAACCAGATCATTTTTTCCTTTCGACAAACTCAAAAACTTATCTGACAGGATTTATAGAATTAACAGAATTATTTATCAGAACGCTCCGGAAGAGCGGCCTAAAACACGCATCCACTTCACGGAGAGTGATAAGCTCAGGCGATTTATTGTCCGCCACGGCGGACTTCCGGCCGTCAGGCAACATCCTGTCAATCCTGTTAATCCTGTCTAAAACCTTTTCTGCGTCCGAAAGGGCAAACCTTTATGCAGATACCGCACACCGGAACTCCGACATCGGGAATGGCTGCAAACTCTCCCGCCAGTTTACCGGCGCAGCGTGAAAGATAAAGCGCCTCTTCCCTGTCGTGGTAATGTGTTTCGGTTCCGACGCCCTTGATAGCACCGACAGGACAGGCATCGCGGCACATGGTGCATTCTCCGCACCGGTTCTTAACAGGGCTGTCAACCTTTAACGGAGTGTTCGTCAGCACGGTGACAAGGCGCACTCTTGATCCGTATTTTGCCGTGATAAGAAGAAGATTTTTCCCCTGCCATCCGATACCCGCCATTCTTGCGACCGCTTTGTGGCTTATTGCGCCCATCCAGTTCTTTCTGTCAAGAACCTGCGAGGCCGGAACAGGAAGGCTCAAATAACCGTCGTTCTGAAGCAAAACCGAGGTTTTGAAAGCCATTTCATCGAGCATGCGGTTTGCCGTCTGGTAAACGGAAGCATAAAGAGGCGTCGGCCTGTCTTTAATCTGTTCGAAGACCGCAACAGGAAGCCTTATTGCAATAGAAACAGCCCTTGTAAAACCGTCAAGAAGGTCGGGCGGATTAACATCAAGTTTTCTTAAAGGCTCGAGGTCAGCAATCCCTGCGAGATCGGCGCCCCATTTTTTTATTTTCTTCTTCAATTTATCCGTGTAATCATCCGGCAGCTTTTTATCTCTCATGCCCTATCCTCCGCTTTTTAAAACCTCATTATAACGAAAACAATCCACAGTATGGTCGTTTACCATTCCTACAGCCTGCATGAATGCATAGCATATTGTCGGCCCTACAAACTTAAAGTCCCTTTTTTTCATATCCCTGCTCATGGCAATCGATTCCTTTGTTACGGATGGTATCCGGGATTGTTCCGTCCATGAATTTCTGATCTGCTTTCCACCCGTAAATTTCCATACATATGTATCAAAACTCCCGAATTCTCTTTTAACTGCCAGAAACGATTTTGCATTCAGTATCGCCGATTCTATCTTCAGTCTGTTCCGGATTATACCTTCATTTGCAAGGAGTGATCCGATTTTGCCGGAATCGTAGCAGGAAATTTTTTCAGGATCAAAATTATCAAAAGCCATTCTGTAATTTTCGCGCTTTTTTAATATCGTAATCCAGCTCAGGCCTGCCTGCGCGCCTTCAAGAATCAGAAATTCAAAAAGCTTTCTGTCATCATGCACCATGACGCCCCACTCCCTGTCATGATAATCAATATATAAATGATCTGAACCGGCCCACTTGCATCGTGTTTTCATTTATCGAGAGTTTCATCCTTGTCAAAAAAAATCATTTAAATTAAACTTGACGGCAAAGTAAAAAACCAATATCTCACGCCATGCCACAAAGATCACAAAGTTAACTTATTAATATTAGATGATATTTTCTTGGTGCTCTTAGTGACTTTGTGAGAAAATAGAGCTTTTTACGAGTCCATCAAATATTAAATTAAGCATATACGTCAAGAAAATATTGTTCGCTGAGGGAATTTATCCGATTTGAAAGAAAACAGCTATAATAAATATTCAGACTGGCATGACATCCTGTCAGACAGCATAAACACCGCTGAAGATCTGGCAAAACATCTGCCTGTCGATATAAGCGGAGTAAGAAGAGTTACGGAATCCTATCCGATGCGCATCAATCCCTACTATCTTTCGCTTATGATAAATAAGGGAGATCATATCCGGAAACAGGCTGTTCCGGATATGAGGGAGATTGAAGATATATCCGGTTCCGATGATCCTTTATGCGAGGAGAGACAATCTCCTGTTCCGAATCTCACCCACCGCTATCCTGACAGGGTGCTCTTCATGGTTTCGGATCAATGCGCCATGTATTGCCGTTTTTGCATGAGGAAACGAAAAGTGGGCCGTCCTTTTACGGTTACCAATTCCACAATAAATTCGGGCATAGACTATATCAGGGCGAACAATACAATTCGCGAAGTGGTCGTTTCCGGCGGTGATCCGCTTTTACTGGAGGACGATGCCATTGACCGCATCCTTAAAGATCTCCGTTCAATAAACCAGATTGAAATATTACGCCTTCACACAAGAGTTCCAAGCACCCTGCCCCAGCGCATTACAAAAAACCTTGCGGATATATTAAGGCAATACCATCCTCTTTTTATAAACACCCATTTTAATCATCCCGATGAAATAACAAATGAAGCTGCTCTGGCCTGCACTACTCTTGCAGACGCAGGCATTCCGCTTGGATGCCAGACCGTGCTTCTGAAGGGTGTTAATGATAATCATTTCGTAATGCAGACTCTCATGAAAAAACTTCTCACCATAAGAGTCAGGCCTTACTATATTCATCACCCGGATATTGTAAGAGGAACTTCACATTTCAGGACCACAGTCAAAAATGGTCTCGGCATCATGAGATCTCTTCACGGACACGCTTCCGGTCTGTGTGTGCCTCAATATATGATCGACCTCCCGGGAGGAGGAGGAAAGATACCGTTGTTGCCGGAATATATTAAGTCTGTATCAGATGGGAAGATTATGGTTGAAAACTACAAAGGAGAGGTATTGGCATATCCTGAATAAAGCCCGGCAAGCACTTTGAAGCTCCCCGCAGCAAGTCCGCCACGGCGGACCTTCGGCTGGGAATGCGCTCGCTGTTTCGGTTCAAACTGGGTTTTCAGTTTTTTTGCCTTACAATTTTTATTATTTTAGCTTTGTAGGCATCCTTTTGGGCCAACTTGTCTCCTAATACCCTCACAATAAGGAAAGCAACGGCAAAGGAGAGGAAAGCACCGCCTGCTGAAAACAATGTCTCGCTTAAACCATACTTTAATGAAAACTTTTGCCCTGTCAGTGCGCCCGCAATCATGAATATGACCGGTAATATATAAAGGAGGAAAGAGGCTTTAAACAACGATGAGGATTCAAAACCAATAACAACTCTGTCGTCCGCTTTAGCCCCTATTTTATTAATCGCTTCGATCTCCGAATCTTTGCCGCCGCCGAGCATACTGCATGCGTCTTTCGCGTTGCACGAGTCGCACGCGTCTGTTTTGATGGTTTTAACCCATGCTGTGCCCACACCGGTTTTTAATACTATGCCTTCTTCTTTTGCCAAAATACCATCCTAAGTTTTTTTATAAGACCATTTTTCCGCGCTGTTTCGGTTTGGAGATATTTCTCCAGAAAATCTATACGTTAGATACTGCCCCGGCTTCCTGGGGAAATCCTGATTTCTCATAGCAGATAAGGCCGCACTTTAAACACCTTGCGGCTTCCCTGCCTGCCATTTCTTCAGTAAAGCCTTTCTCTGTTTCACTGCCTTTGTAAAGCTCTTTTACACTGCTAAGCGGCATAATCTGGCGAAGGTTCTTATTAATATTTTCAACGGTTGCGACATCCTGTATCACAGATTCGAAGGTTAAAACCTTTTCCGGAAGTGTAACCGGGTCACCATGCATCATTTTATGAATGGAAGCTGCGGCCATTCTCCCTGCTCCGATTGCTTTTATTGCGCCGCTAAAATCGCTCAACACATCACCATCGGCAAAAAGTCCGGTTTCATTCTTTAAGGCAGGCTGTTTACAGGTTTCAGATCCCTCCCAGTAAATTTTTGTCTGACCGGTTTCTTCGGTAGCGCCCGTTTTCATTTTTCTGAAAATAAGTTCCGGAAAACGTGCGGAAGCCATAATCAATCTGGAGGAAGGAATCGTTTTCATATTTAACGAATCGAGATCAACATATTCAAGCTGCTTTAATTCGTTATCTTCTCCAAAAATGCGGACGATGCCGGATCTGAATATAACATTAACTCCTTCAAGCTCTTTTGCGTCAAAATCAATCTCCTTGAACCGGATGTCATCTTTTGATTCTCTAAACATTATAGTAACACTTTCAGCCCCGAGTTTCCTGCAAATTTCCGCCGCTTCTATAGCGAGCTTGCCTCCTCCTGCGATAACGACATCTTTTCCGAATGGAACCCCGCCTCCGCTCTTAAAATTAACATCGATCCCGTTTTTTATGAAATCGATCAGAAGAGAACAACCCGGAATCTCTTCTCCCGGAGCAGTTGACATTCCTCTCGCCAGCCTGCTGTCCCAACCGCCTGTTGCAACAAAAACGGCTTCATATCCTTCAGACAAAAGAGAGCTTACAGTATAATCCCTGCCCAGTAACACGCCTGTTCTTGCAGTAACTCCCATTTCAAGAATTCCCTCGATATCCCAGTCAAGAACCTCAAGCGGAAGTCTGTTTGACGCAATAGCGCTCCTTAGCAATCCCCCGAGTTTTTCCGATGCTTCAAATACAACCGCTTCATGTCCGAGTCGGGCGGAAAAGAAAGCCGCAGACAAGCCTTCGGCTCCGCCGCCGATCACGGCCAGCTTTCTGCCTGTCGGCGGCGCTTTGTAAGGAAGTATTCTTTCACCGCTCTCTTTCTCATAATCGGACGTGAATCGTTTAAGATAATTAATAGCTACCGGCTCATCGACATAGTTTCGTCTGCAATTAAGCTCGCACGGGCGCGGACATATTCTTCCTACCACCGTCGGAAAAGGGTTTCTCTCTTTGATAATCTGGACAGCCCTGTGGTAATCTTTAAGTTCAATCTGCCTGATATACTCCCTGATATCTATACCGGCGGGACAGCTTCTCTGGCATGGTGTTGTGCAATCTTCAGTCGTATATTCGTGCAAAATGCGTCTTGTAACAGATGAAAGGGTGATTATGCGCTTAGGGCATACCCGCTCACATGCCCCGCACCCGGTACACAGCTTTTTATCAACAACCGGAAGGCCGTCTTTACTCATTGAAATCGCTCCGAACATGCATGCCTTTTCACAGCTTCCGAGCCCGATGCAGCCGATATTGCATACTTTCATCCCTCCGCTGAAAAGGACAGCAGCCCTGCAGTCGCTTAAGCCGTCATATATGTATTTAATATCCGCTTTTTCGACGCCATATGTACACCCCGGTCTTGATATATCAGGTTCTCTGGCTTCGAATGAAACACCCATAATTTTTGCGATTGCTTCACCGATATCAGGGCCACCTGCCACACATGAACCAGGAGTTGTTTTTCCCGTAACAATGGCCAGGGCGTTTGCACTGCAACCCGGCAAACCGCACCCGCCGCAATTTGCTCCCGGGAGTGCGCCTTCAACGGCCTCGACCAACGGATCAACATACACATAAAACACCTTGGACGCCACAGCAAGGCAGGCACCTATCCCAAGACCAAGACCGCCCATCATTAAAATAGCTTCATACATGATTTTCTCTCCCCGGATTCTGTCAGGAAATATCTAAAAAATAGAGCCGAACCTGCATCTGTCAAAACAGGTCAGGCATTGTACACACTTGCTTTTGTCAATTCTGGCTACTTCCTTTTTCTTCCACTCGATTGCTCCTGTTGGACAGCTCTTAAAACAGAGACCGCATTTCGTGCATATCTCAGGATCTATTTCAAATTTCAAGAGCGCAACACAACGTTTTGCAGGGCACCTTTTCTCATAAATATGAGCATTATACTCATCAATGAAATATCTTAATGTCGATAAGACTGGGTTTGGACCGGTCTGTCCAAGACCGCATAATGCAGAATCTTTTATAATATATGATAAATGCTTCAGGGATTCGATGTCTTCAGGTTCACCTTTACCATCGCATATTTTATTAAGAATCTCGAGGATACGGCGGGTTCCTTCACGGCATGGAGTGCATTTTCCGCAGGATTCATCCTGAATAAAATCCATGAAAAAGCGGGCCATGTCTACCATACAGGAGTTCTCATCCATTACAATAGCGCCGCCGGAACCCATGATTGCGCCGACCTTGGCAATTGCCTCGTAATCAACCGGGGTGTCAAGGTACTGCTCCGGAACACAACCTCCCGAAGGACCTCCGAGCTGAACCGCCTTGAATTTCCTTTTTTTCGGAATGCCTCCGCCGATATCGAATATAATGGATCTTAAAGTTGTTCCCATCGGAACTTCAACAAGACCGATATTGTTTACGGCGCCCGAAAGGGCAAACACTTTCGTTCCCTTGCTTGTTTCAGTTCCGACACTGGCGTACCATTTTCCGCCGTTTACGATAATCTGAGCTATGTTGGCCAGTGTTTCAACGTTGTTCAGTACACTGGGCTTGTCCCACAGCCCTTTATGAGCAGGAAACGGGGGCCGGGGTCGGGGCATACCGCGCTTACCCTCTATTGAGCGCATCAGGGCAGTCTCTTCACCGCACACAAACGCTCCTGCGCCCTGGTAAATTTCAATGTCAAAGTCAAAACCCGAACCGAGTATGTCTTTTCCAAGAAGCCCGTATTCCCTTGCCTGTTTTATTGCTATCTCAAGCCTTTTTATCGCAAGAGGATACTCGGTTCTTACATAAATAAAACCCTGGTGCGAATTAATAGCTTTTGCGGCAATAATCATGCCTTCGAGAACGGAATGGGGATCGGCTTCAAGAACGCTTCTGTCCATGAAAGCTCCCGGATCGCCTTCATCGGCATTGCAAAGGACATACTTGACATCACCGGGACTTGCTTTGGCAAACTGCCATTTCAAACCGGTCGGGAAACCGGCGCCTCCTCTTCCCCTGATGCAGGAAGTTTTAACCTCTTCAATTATCTGATCGGGAGTCAGTTCCTTAAGTGCCTTGGCTGCACCGAAATAGCCATCCCTTGCTATGTATTCATCTATGACCTCAGGATCGATAATTCCCTTATTACGCATAACCCAGAACATCTGGTGCGCAAAAAATGGAATATCATTCATAATCGGGATCGTCTCTTTTGAAGCCGGCTCCACGTACTGGAGCTTTTTATACGGACGTCCCTTGAGGAAATGCTCTTCAACAAGCTTCGGAATTTCATCAAGCGTAAGCTTTTGATAAAAAATACCCTCCGGATGTACAAGCATCACGGGGCCGACAGCACAGAATCCGTTGCATCCGGTTTCTATAACCTGGGTCTCTTCATGAAGACCCCGGCGTTTTAACTCGCTGTTAAGAGCTTCTTTAACGGCTAAACTTCCTGTCGAATGGCACCCGGTACCACCACATAACATCAATTGAGTTCTGATCTTATTCATGTGACTCTCAATATCCTTGTGCAGTGTACGAACAAATAAAGACCTGTTTCATTATAAGTCCCTCTTTTATACCCCCTGCCTCCCTTTGATAATGGGGGAAGAAATGAGGGGTTTTTCGTTCATGCACCATATACATAGCAAAACAGGCCATAACTACCATGAACCGTCAAGCCCTCTTAATCCATTCATATACAGCCTTCCACTGGCAACAAACAGGGAATAGCGCGTCTGCAAAAGAGGCAGGTTATATGATTTCGCCAGATTCACGATCTGCTCATCGGGCTTTTTACCCCTTACGAACACAATTGCAGCCACACCGGATATCTGTGCAGTCCTGATAACATGTTCAGTAGTAAGCCCTGTGAGAATGACTCCGTTTTTTGCTATGGCGGATAAAACATCATCCATTAGATCCGCACTTCCGCCTGCAGTAACGGTTTTATCAAGAAGCTCTTCGCCTGTAATAACTGTTGCTTTCAATATGTCTTTAATTTCAGATATTTTCATAAAACACATGTGCTTCGTAATAAGGTTGATAGGGTTATTTATATAACTGCAGGCTGCATCAATTATCAAAATACATTATCAATGATATTTTTCCAGAACATCCAAAACCTTATCTGAACTCATGGCCCCATGGATATCCTGGTTAACAACCATAACAGGAGCAAGACCGCAGGCACCAAGGCACCGTACGGACTCAATCGAAAAGCGTTTGTCATCAGTAATCCCTCCCTCCCTGATGCCATAAGCATTCCCGATTCTATTCATCACTTCTTTAATCCCCTTAACATAGCAGGCAGTTCCCATGCAAATTTTGATTACATTTTTACCTTTCGGCTTCATTGAAAAAAGAGAATAAAATGATGCGATACCAAAAAGTTCACTTTCAGAAATGTTCAAACCTCTGCTTATATAACCAACAAGCTCAACAGGAAGGTATCCAACAACATCCTGGCATTTTCTTAAAACAGTAATAGAGGCGCCGGGCTTATTTCTGTTCAGGGAAATAATTTCATTTACACCTGCCATCATATCATTATTAATATCAGAATGTTGTAGATTTTCATTCATGTTAAAATTCTCCGGAGATATATATCTTTCATTGAAACTCCCCACAGCATTGCTACTTGGAATGCGCTCGCTGTTTCGGTTCAAACCAACTCAATTATCAGAAAGTAGTTAGTTTCATAATCGCAGTAAAAAGTCAATGATATCATAATGGTTTTTATGGTTTTAATAACAGCGGCTTGTATTATATATATAAAAATCGGGTAATCATGTTTGATGGACTTGTAAAAAGCTAAGTTTATGCCGCTTTGCGGCATCCTTTATGAAGGTGCAAATAGTCGTCATTCTTGACTATTTTAAAAGACTATATTACTTATTTCAAACTCGGTATATTGCAGCCGATCTGGTAATAAAATCAGCAACCGGTATTTGAACCGAAACAGCGAGCGCATTTCCAGTAGCATGCTGTGGGGAGCTTCGATACGCTTTATTGTTTTAAACAGGAACATAATAAATGACGAATATTAAAATATCCAGAGAAAAGGCAAAAGAAACCGCCGGATTCATAAGAGAGCATATTAAGAAACTACCTCTAATAGGTATCCTTTCAGGCACAGGACTTGGTAACAGTCTTCAGTCAATTAATATTGATTCATCATTCGATTACAGGAATATCCCTAATTTCCCCGTCTCAACCGTTGAAAGCCACATGGGAAAACTCCTTTTCGGAAATTTTGAAAATCAGGAAATCATGGCCATGCAGGGACGTTTCCATTTATATGAAGGATATTCACCTTCAGAAGTTACTTTTCCCATAAGGATAATGCAGGAACTTGGTGTGAAAATACTGATTCTTTCGAATGCCGCAGGCGGTCTCAATCCCCTCTTTTCTCCCGGTGATATCATGCTGATTACAGACCAAATAAATTTAACAGGCCACAACCCTCTGACAGGTCCAAATGAAGACGCATGGGGAGTAAGATTTCCCGACATGGCTGCAGCATATGATAAAAAACTCATTAAATCTGCCGATAATGCCGGAAAAGAAGAAAGCATCATACTGCAAAAAGGCGTTTATGCCGGGCTCATGGGCCCGTCGCTCGAAACTCCCGCAGAAATAAGATTCCTGAAAACTATCGGAGCTGATGCAGTTGGTTTTTCAACTGTACAGGAAACAATCGCCGGTATTCATGCAGGCATGAAGATTCTTGGACTTTCAACAATAACCAATATACATAATCCTTTAAACCCCTCTCCTTCAAACATTGATCAAATAATCGCGGTTGCCAATAATGCAGCACCAAAAATTGAAGCCATAATGAGAAAGGTCATAAGAAATATTCATGAATGTGACTGCCGCTGATCTTATAATATTAAACGGAACAGTTATTACCATGGACCATAATGGTACTCTCATCAAAAATGGTGCCGTGGCTGTTAAGGGAGAAAAAATTATCGCAACCGGAGAAACAGGCGGCTTTGTTTCCTGGAAAGCATCCAAAACTATCGACGCGGGAGGCGGCATAATAATGCCGGGACTTATAAATACCCATACCCATGCTTCGATGACTATCTTCCGGGGCCTTGCAGATGACCTTCCTCTCATGACCTGGCTCAATGACCATATCTTTCCTGCCGAATCAAAGCTTAATCCTGAAAAAGTTTATGCCGGGGCGCTTCTTGCCTGTGCAGAAATGATCATGTCGGGCACGACCTGTTTCTGTGATATGTATCTTTTTGAAGATCATGTCGCACAAGCAGCAAAAGAGGCAGGGATGCGCGCTGTTGTCGGGGAAGTCCTTTTTGATTTTCCATCCCCCAATTACGGTTCTCTCGAAAATGGTTTTGCCTACACGGAAATGCTCGTTGAAAAATACAGGAATGACCCGCTGATAAATATCGCGGTTGAGCCTCACTCGCCTTATCTATGCGCGCCTGCGCTGCTTCAAAAAGCATCTTTGCTGGCTCAAAAAAAAGACCTGCTGCTCGTCATACATGTTTCAGAAACAAAAAGCGAAGTTTCTCAGATAAAAGAGAGATACGGGCTCACGCCGGTTGGGTTTCTTGCAAGTCTGGGCATCTTATCCCCCAACCTCCTCGCATGCCACTGCGTCCATTTAACGGAGGATGACATTACTCTTCTGAAAAAGCATGATGTCAAGGTTGCGCATAATCCTGAAAGCAACATGAAACTCGCATCAGGCATCGCACCGGTGTCTGAACTGTTAAAAAAGGGGGTGTGCGTAGGGATAGGAACCGACGGCTGCGCAAGCAACAACAACCTTGATCTTTTTCATGAAATGAGCATGGCCGCCAAACTCGGTAAGGTCCACACACTGGATCCGGCAGTCATGAACGCAAAATCGGTTTTAAGGATGGCAACTATTGACGGCGCGAGGGCGCTGGGAATTTCAGACATAACCGGTTCCATCGAACCTGGTAAAAAAGCCGATATAATTATTTTAGATACAAACAGGCCCCATCTCACGCCCATGTATAATGCCGCTTCTCATATCGTATATGCCGCAAGGGCAAGCGATGTAACAACATCGGTCATAAACGGTAGATTGATCATGGAAGATAGAAAAATACTCTCTTTCGACACTGCTGAAGCATCTCAGAAAGTGAGGAAAATTGCTGAAGAAATTAATAAAATGTGAGTTGTTGAAGCTCTATTTTCGTACTAATGACGTAAGAGAGATCCATGAAATATGATACGATAATTCATAACGGAACAATCGTAACCGTCAACAGGGCTTTTGATGTGATAAATGATGGATTTATATGCATCAAAAACGGAATAATCGAGATTGTTGCAACAAAACACGCAAGCCATATCCCTTCTGAAGCAAAAGAGATAATAGATGCAAATGGGGGAATAATCATGCCCGGGCTTGTAAATACTCACACACATCTTCCCATGACATTGCTGCGTGGGGTTGCCCACGATCTCCCTCTTTCAGGGTGGCTGAACAACTATATTTTCCCCCTTGAATCAAAGTACATGAATCCCGAAACTGTCAGGCTTGGTTCGCTTCTTGGCTGCGCAGAGATGCTTCTTTCAGGCACAACAACCTGCTGTGACGGCTATTTTTATGAAGATCATGTTGCACAAGCTGTTCTTGACTCCGGGATGAGGGGGGTTCTTGGGCAAGGAGTTATAGATTTTCCGGCACCGGGTATTCCTGACCCGGCCGGCAACATCAAAGCTGCCGAGATTTTTATCGATAAATGGAAAGATGTATCGCCACGAATCAAGCCTTCCATATTCTGCCACTCTCCTTATACATGTTCAGAAGATACTTTAAGGAAAGCCAAGCGAATCGCGAAGACAAACGAAATCCTTTTTCAGATTCATACGGCCGAAACAAAAAAGGAACTTGCCCTGGTACAGTCAAAACATTCTTCCTCTCCGGTTGGATACCTCGACATGCTTGGAATCCTGGACGAGAAAACCCTTCTTGTTCATGCTGTATGGGTGGATGGAAATGATATACGGATAATTTCAAAGCGCGGATCAAAAATCTCCCACAACCCTGAAAGCAATATGATACTGGCATCCGGCATTGCGCCCGTTCCGGAATTCCTGAAAAATAAAATAACAGTGGGTCTCGGCACAGACGGCTGCGCGAGCAATAATGATCCCGATCTTTTTAAGGAGATGGATGTTGCGGCGAAGATTCACAAGGCCAATCTC
>JAHJQU010000017.1 GCA_018819005.1 Pseudomonadota bacterium
ATTTACGTTAACTGATGTAAAGAAAGTTCTGATACACCAGGCAAATCAAAAAATGGATGAAGCGATACTGGAAAGATTGTTTAAGTTGTACCAGGTAAAAAATATTCCTGACAACATAATGCCGATGACGATTTCATGGCTTGGGAACAGTTCGGTCGCGACTCTCCCGACCATGTTTGATCTTTTGCAGAGAGGTGCCCTGGATAAACATAAACTTCATTCAGGGGATATAGTCGTATTTGCTTCTGTAGGAGCGGGCATGAACATCAATTCCATAGTTTACAGGATGCCGTGACATAACGTATTTTCAGCATGTTTTCTCTCTAACCCTGTTTCATGTGGATCGCACGGACACCCAAATACTGACATGACGATAGATCAGATGTTATGCAAAGGTCTTGGAGGATTATCTTATGAATTTTAAGGCTGTGCTTTTTGATCTGGATGGAACACTTCTTGACACAATTGATGACCTTGCCGATTCCATGAATTCCGTCCTGAAAAAATTCGGATTTTCCCGGCATGAAATAGAAAAATACAAGTATTTTGTGGGTGACGGTATGGATGTTCTTGTTAGAAGGGCTCTTCCCCCCGAGTCCCGCTGTGACGAAGAACTTGTTTCCCGTTGTATTCAGGCAATGAAAGAAGAATATTCCCTGCACTGGGCAGACAAGACGCGGCCGTATAGCGGTATACCTGAACTCCTTGACGCTTTTGCAAGTGAAGGCATAAAATTATCAATACTTTCAAACAAGCCCCACGCCCCGACAATAGCTGTTGTTTCTATAATGCTTTCAAAATGGAAATTCGATGTAGTTGCCGGGGTGAAAAATGGTGTTCCAAGAAAACCTGATCCTGCTGCTGCTATCGGGATTGCGAACAACCTTGGAATTCTGCCGCAGGATTTTCTTTATATCGGTGATACTGATACAGACATGAAGACATCTGTTGCGGCAGAGATGTTCCCAGTGGGGGCTCTTTGGGGATTCAGGACCGGAGAGGAACTTATTAACGCGGGGGCCCGTATTCTCGTAAAGAATCCTGCCGACCTGCTGCGGTTCATCTAACAATCCATTTGCTTAATACACCCTTGTTTTTTTACTTTCCGGTTCCCGGCCGTTTGCAACTGTGTAAAAGAGGAGGATTCCATGATTACTCTTGAGAAAGTTAAGAAAGCGGCAGATCTTATCAGGGAAATAATAATAATGACTCCGCTTGTCCATTCTCCTGCCTTGAGCCGTCAGTTTAAGGGCGAAATATTCCTGAAACTCGAAAATCTGCAGAAAACAGGCTCGTTTAAAATAAGGGGCGCAGCAAACAGGATATTATCCGACATCAATAGAATAGGTCATGCCGGCGTTGTTGCCGCATCTGCCGGAAATCATGCCCAGGGAGTAGCCCTTGCAGCAAAAAAGGCCGGTGTGCCTGCTGCTATTGTAATGCCTGAGTGGGCTTCCATTACGAAGCAGGAAGCAACGCGGGCATATGGCGGAGATGTTATAATATCAGGCCAGAGTCTTGGCGAGAGCCTTGAAAAGGCAAAAGAGCTTGCTAAAGAAGAAGGCAGGATATTAATTCATCCCTATGATGACCCGGATGTAATAGCAGGGCAGGGGACAATCGGGCTCGAAATTCTCGGAAATTTAAATGATGTGGATATGATAATAGTGCCCGTGGGAGGAGGAGGACTTATTTCAGGGATTGCTTCTGTTGTAAAAGCCTTGAAACCTGAAACAAAGGTTATCGGGGTACAGTCCGAAGCCTGTCCCTCAGCGTATGAATCGTTGAAAAAAGGCAGGATTGTTACAGTTAATTCGAGCCTTTCAATCGCAGACGGTATAAGCGTCAAACAGACCGGAAAACTTAATTTCAGAATCATCAGGAAATACCTGGATGATATTGTTCTTGTCAGGGAAAGTGATATTGCCGCGGCAGTGCTTATGCTCCTTGAGAGAAAGAAAATCCTTGCCGAAGGAGCCGGAGCAGTTCCTTTGGCTGCATTAATGAGCGGAGCAATTAAAGTAAAAAAAGGAAGCAGAACAGTTCTTCTCATAAGCGGCGGAAACGTGGACAGCCCCCTTTTAGGGCGCATAATAAGACAGGGCCTTATCAATAACGGCCGCATAATTCGTTTCAGTGTATGCCTTGATGATGTTCCGGGAGCGCTCTCAGGACTCCTTGCCCTTGTGTCCTCATTAAAAGCAAATGTCCTTCATATATTGCATCACAGGAGTGCGCGGAATGTTCCCATATACAGTACGATAGTTGAGCTTGAGATTGAAACACGGGGTCCGGCTCATGTGAGAGAGATTACGGGTAATCTTAAGAAAGCGGGATATTACATCGATATTTAGGCTTTGACTAAAAACAGCGAGCGCTAACCCCATTCCGAGATTTTCACTGAGACATCTATTTTGATTGACATGTTTTTTGGTTTATGTCAGCAATCCGCTGTTATTATCAGGACCTGACATAAGATGTTTCATATAAATCAACAGGAGCAGAAAAATAAATGGATGTACTTTTGACTTCCCTTGAAGGTGTTCTTTTGGTTAAACCTGATGTTTTTCATGACAACCGGGGTTATTTTACCGAAATATACAAAAAAAGCGGGTACAACAAACTGCAAATAGAACGAGACTTTGTGCAGGATAATCTCTCATATTCGGTTAAAGGTGTAATAAGGGGTTTGCACTATCAGGTAAAACAGAAACAGGCAAAGCTCATCAAGGTTATAAGAGGAGAAATATTTGATGTGGCAGTTGACTTACGGCCTGATTCTCCAAACTTCGGGAAATGGGAAAGTTTCATTCTCTCGGATAAAAATAACCGCCAAATCTTTATCCCGGAAGATTTTGCCCACGGCTTTTGCGTACTCAGCGAAACAGCGCATCTTTTATATAAGTGCACTGATTATTATTACCCTGGTGACGAAGGCGGTATCATCTGGTCGGACCCGATTCTTAACATAAACTGGCCTGTTCAAGATCCTATAGTATCTGAAAAGGATAAAAAACTCCCGACCTTTGCCGATACTTTTGGCAATATACGCCGCAGGGAGAAACCGAAAGAGTGATTTTATATTGTAAAACGGACTTTTTACGAAGCCGTCAGGATTGATGAACTCGTAAAAAGTCGAATTTCAGACGGCAAAGAAAAAAGATCATTATGCAAGGCGCACGAATCTTGAGGAATGAAGAGTACTTACTGGTACGCTGCAATGACGAAAGATGAAGTGCAACACAGCAGAATGACTTTTTACGAAGCCGTCAGGATTGAATGATATGAGAATACTTATAACCGGATCGGAAGGTCAACTCGGATGGGAGCTTTTAAGGCAGGCTGCTTTTTTTAATATTGAAGCTATTGGGCTAGATCTTCCCTATCTTGATATAACGGTTGAACCCGGCATAACGAAAGTATTTAAAGAACACAAACCGGATATTCTTATCAATGCTGCTGCTTATACAAATGTTGACAAGGCTGAAACTGATGAGAAGGCCTGTTTTGCAGTAAACGTAAACGGCCCCGAAAACCTGGCCGCAGCATGCAGAGATATAGGAATTCCGATGATTCATATTTCAACCGATTATGTTTTCGATGGTACAAATAAAACCCCATATACTGAAAATGATCCGGTTTCGCCTGCCAATGTTTACGGGAGAAGCAAAGCTGAAGGGGAAAATGGTGTCAGAAATATTATAGAAAAGCACATAATATTAAGAACCTCATGGCTTTATGGTGTTCATGGGCACAATTTTGTAAAGACTATTCTCAAGCTTGGAAAGGAAAAAGAAGTTATCGGGGTAGTTTCTGATCAGTTCGGTTCACCGACATCTGCCGTTGACCTTGCCGAAACCGTATTAACAATTGCTCCCCGCATTTTAAATAATTACGAAATTACTACATTTGGAACCTATAACTATTGCGGAGAAGGGATAACATCATGGCATGGATTTGCGGAAAAGATAATTGAGGCTGCAAAACAATATTCTCCTGTCACAACAACACAAGTAAAGCCTCTGACTACTGAAGATTATCCCACTAAAGCCAAAAGGCCGGCTTTCTCGGCCCTTGATTGCAACCTGATTCGGCAAAAGTTCGGGATAATTCCAAAACCCTGGCAGAAAAGCCTTGAAGCCGTGATCGGGAGAATTTATTCTTGCAAAAATTGAACAGAAAAATCGAGCTTCTTGCGCCTGCGGGCAATTTCGAAAAACTTGAAATCGCCGTACACTACGGCGCCGATGCGGTTTATCTTGCCGGGAAAGATTATTCCTTAAGAAACTTATCGGAAAATTTCACTCTGGAAGAGCTTGAAAACGCTCTCCTGTTTGCAAGAAAATCAGGAGTGAAAGTTTATGTGGCGTGCAATATATTTTCAAGAAACAGCGAACAGAAAGCCATTTCAGATTATTTAAAGAGTCTTGCCAAAATTTCGCCGGATGCCGTTATTATTGCAGACCCCGGCATACTTGAGGAAGCCCGCAGGGTGATGCCCGGTATGCCGATTCATCTCAGCACACAGGCAAACACCACGAACTATAAAGCAGCCCTCTTCTGGAAAAAGCAGGGAGTTGCGAGGATCAATGCTGCAAGAGAGCTTTCATTAAAAGAGATTGAAGAGATCGC
>JAHJQU010000001.1 GCA_018819005.1 Pseudomonadota bacterium
ACCCCGCAGCAGCATTTGCAGCAATTGCAAATGTATATAGGACCATACTGCACATTGCCGCTCAGGTGGACGAGACCCTCCTCTTCCGTCTTCTTGAGCAGCTCGTAGGCCTCACCCTTGGAGATGACACGCCCCTGAGGGGAGTTGTCGAAAATTCCGGGTATCGGAGCAATGGCGAGACACACCTGCAGGGGCCGGTCGCACGGTTTATCCAACAGGCCCTGCTCTTTTTTGCAGATGCAGTCGTTCACCAGAAATGACTGGCCATTCTCGATTATGGAGGAAACCCTTTCATAAGGCAGGGGCTCTTCCCTCTCCGAGATCTGCTCCTCGATGGCCAGCACCTGCATCAGCGGCGGCGCCGTGGAAAAGAACTGTTTTCCGAAGACCGGCCAGTACTCCTCATGCAATTCTGCAAACTCCCTGTCAAGGCGTCCCAGCTGAAACTCATAGATTCCAAAAACCCAGGGCATCATCTTGAAGTATCTTGTCCTCCCCAGCTTGATCCTGAAGAGCTGCCCCGATTTCCCCATTGAAATGAGCATCTCCTTCAAACCTTCCAAAGGGCGTCCCGTGCGCTGAGCGATTTCTTCCACTGTTTCGAAGGTCAGCCTCAGGTCGCAGAAAAGGTCGGCCTGTTCCGGGGCAAAAACCTTCTTCAGAAGCTTGATCTCCACACCGCTTTCCGTTGCAGGAAACCCGTTGGGCAGGGTATCGAGCACCTTGGCCACTTTTTTGTAGATTGCATCATCCATATTCATCCTCCTGTAAGGCGGAGACGCCCCTCAGGCGTGCGCCTCGTCCCAGTTTTTCCCCGCGGCGATCTCCACCCGGAGGGGCACGCGGAGCCTGCTGTCTACGTTGCTTCAGCCACCACATGCAACTTTTCTTCAATAACGCCATTTCCTGCATTCTCGAACCGCTGCGGAATGAAAATCTCATACTTCCAGTGCCTTGAACACGGCGTCGGCTGCGTCCTTGTAGAATTCGAGACTGATCTTAGTCCATATCTCGGTCAGCAGCCCGTTCAATCGGCGGAACGCAAGCGCTTTACCGCTTGTCTTTTCCAATCAGCCATAAGACTTTAACACCATGCGGAATTTTCATCAAGAATAATGGCCCATTGTGATCATATTGGTTTATATCCCTGTTTTACCATTGATTTTATCGCCTTTACCCTCAATCAAAACACGATTCCGTTCTTGTTTTTCGGCCAGCAAGGGTGTATGAAGAAAGCCATGATCTCACATAGAGGCAAGACCGGCACAAAAAGTAGTTTCTATGAATCCATTCGTGATGACGAAACGGTTTACCGAATCCGGGAAAGCGGCCGTCTCAGTTTAATTCCACGTCATTACAAACTGATAGATCTTTTTTCCGGTGCGGGTGGCCTGACACTGGGTTTTACCGATACTATGGGGCAGGTATTCGATCCCGTCTGGGCATATGATGTCTTTGCATCATTTATCTGATGTGAGTCAGGACATGTTCAACGAATCGCTTGAACATCGCTACGGCGCCCCATGGTCAAGAGAGGAATTGATCCTCGCATTCGAACTCTATTGCAGGATACCCTTCCAAAAAACGAAGACAAACAACCCCGCTGTGCAGAAACTTGCGATGTTGCTGGGGCGCTCTCCGGCGTCGGTGGCAAGGAAGCTGGGCAATCTTGGGTCATTCGATCCCGAGCTCCGCAAAGCGAAAATCATCGGTCTTATTCACGCGGGTAAACTCGATCGTATGATTTGGGATGAATTTCATGATAACTGGGGAAAACTGGTTTGGGAAGCGAACAAGTTACGGCACGGACTCATGGAGAAAACCTCTGGAGAATCTCTGTTGAATCGTCCCGGTGGGAACTCGGAAATACTTCGAATGACTAAGCAACGTGTCCATCAGGCTTTTTTTCGCGATGCGATCCTGAGCAGTTACAACGAAACTTGCTGCATCACTGGCCTTCAAATCCGCGAATGCCTGATCGCGAGTCATATCGTTCCTTGGAGCATAAATGAAAAATACCGGACGGATCCAACCAATGGTCTCTGCATGAGTTCAACGTTTGACCGCTTGTTCGACTCCGGGCTCGTCTCTATCGCCGAAGACCTGACCGTTTGCGTCTCAGAGACCCTACTTCGGATTCAAAATTCTGTTGTCAAGAACCTGATTGGCGTTTATCATGGGAAATCGATGATCAGGCCACATCGATTCATGCCGTCGCTGGACAGACTTCAATGGCATCGCGAAAACGTTTTTAGGGGGTAATACATCTGAGAAAGGAGTATCCATGATCACTGAAGGGACATTATTGGAATCAAGAATTCATGAGTACGAAAATATTTTAGGGAAATCACCGTCGTCATGTTATCTAAATG
>JAHJQU010000175.1 GCA_018819005.1 Pseudomonadota bacterium
TATCATCAATTCTTTTATTGAATCGCAGGGATCAGCCATTTACGGACTCCTTGGTAATATTGCTCAAAATATCGATCATTATCTGATTCCAGCCTTTGCTTCCGGGCTGCCTTGCCCGCATCAAATGCTTTATGTCGAAATCCTCGAATCTTCCGTCCGGATGGGGAATCAATACAGGAATATCGACGCATTTTAGCATCGGAATATCATTTGCGCTATCACCGATGCCGATACTGATAACTTTATCATTCATATTTTCAGAAATAATCGCAGTTACGATTTCGACTGCTCTTCCTTTATACTGGCCTTCTCCCATTAAATGGAAAAAGCGACCTCCTTGCGCAATTTTTAATCCCCGCGTTTTTGCCGCATCTTCCAGGTTCGAAAGAACCGACATATCTTCCATCACGAACGGCTCTGTGAACTCTCTTCTTTTCGCCTGAATTGCCTGTGTCACTGATAATCCTGCAAGTGATGCAATCTCTTCCGGAGACATGTCGCCGAACCCGCGGATTTTGAACCTTTCTTTAACCGATTCCACGAATTTCCTGATTTCAGCGTATTCTTCTCCAAGGCGGATGACCATATAAGCCGACTGCCGGACTCCTTCTTTGATATTTATTCTTCTGTAGCCGTTCGGAAAATAGACTGCGGCGCCATTTTCGACGATAAACGGCTCCGAAATTCCCATATCCATTTGCAATTGTTCTGCTTCCGGTCTTGTTTTGCTTGTTGCAAAAATGAGCGGTATCTGCATTTTGCAGATAAGCTCAAGAGCAGGTTTTGACGCCTTAAAAGAATAAGTTTCATGATCCAGCAAGCTGCCGTCAAGATCTGTAAAAACTATCGGTTTCATTGATAAAAAAATATACCTGTTTAATTGTGAAGCACTATCGAGCAAAAAGAAGATGATTTAATGCCTGTTTCAGCCTATCAGTTTATTTACACGGTTATTATCAATGTTCAATAAATAGATGATCGGTGATGGATGATGGAAATTCATAATCTGCGGTATGTGCTGTTATCGCAAATCTGTTTATACATTAAATGATATCGTTTTTATGGTCAACCGTTTTATTTTAATGTATCAGGGCAATGCGGCCAGAACGTCGGCAATAAAGGAATCCGTGCTCCAGGCCTTTCGCACCGTGGTGGCGCCGAATCTGACCAGCACCAGCTTCATCGACGGAATCACGATTACTTTCTGTTCCTGATAACCGTCGGCGGAGTAAGCGTCGGCAGGAGAAGACGGCCACCTCCGTTTCCCGGGATCTGAAACGGGTCCCGCGTTCAGCCAGAAAAGAGCGCCGTATTCACCTATCGGGGCTCCTGATGTAGGGGTCGTGGAGTAGCGGACCCATCCCTCAGGCAGGATCCTCTCATTCTTCCACATCCCGTCCTGAAGATAGAGCAGGCCGAAACGCGCCCAGTCACGCGGGGTTGCGAATGTATAGGAAGAGCCGACATAAGTCCCTGAAGGGTCCGGCTCAGGCACAACGCTTTGCATGCCTATCCTGTCGAAAAGCTCCTCCCTCATGAATGTATAGCAATTGCGATGGCTTTTTTCAGCTTCCGTGCGCACAATTCTGCTTATGATATTGGCTGTGCCGCTTGAATAGCTCCATTTGGTATCGGGGGAGCCTCAAGAGGTTTTGCAGCGGCGTATGCGGCAAAGTCCGGGCTCCCGTACAGCATTCTGGTAGCATCGTAAAGCGGCTTATATACTTCTCCGAATTCAAGCCCGCTGCTCATCCTGAGAAGCTGGTCAAGGGTGATTCTCCCGCGCGGGTCGCCTTCTTTTTGCCATTCCGGAACAGGCGCAGGTTCATTAAGGTTCAGTTTGCCGTTTTTAACCATGATGCCGACAAGGGCGTTGGTAATGCTCTTGCTCATAGACCACCCAAGCAGGGGCATGTTTCGGTCATCAAACCCGGGAGCATAACGCTCAGCAATCAGACGTCCGTCATAAACAACCAGAACGGCTCTCGTGTACTTAAGCTTCTTGGAACCGCTTTCGGCAAAGGCGTTATCAAGGGCTTTGGAAAGTTTTTTCTCATCAACTCCTGCAGGAAGAGGACGGGCAATCTCCCCGTTTCCTTCCGGCCATGGAAGATCGTCCGGAAGTTTTTTTTGCGAAACCGTTGCCGCTATATCCTGTTTTCTGAGGTACTCTTCACTCACCCCGACCGCAAGAGTGCATCCGCAGCCTTCACGGTAAACCGCAGCTGCCTTAAACAGCCCGAAGGAATCCGCCGTAACCCTTTTATTCGGGCGGTCAATCTGTACCGATATGACAGCA
>JAHJQU010000176.1 GCA_018819005.1 Pseudomonadota bacterium
GATGAGGCCGCAACTAAAAAAGGCCATTTGCAGCTTGACATGTTTTCCAGACCGGAACATTTTCTTGTTGAACGGTTAAACAAAATTGATATATCTAAAATAACTCCTTTGGATGCATTATATTTCCTGAATGAGATGCAGGAAAAAATAAAAAAAACTGATGCATGATATACTTGATGGACTCGTAAAAAGATAATTTTTCACACGAAGGCACAAAGGCACGAAGAAAAGCCTATTGAAAACATTCAGGTAAGTCTTTGTGTCCTCCGTGATCTTTGTGTGAGAACGACTTTTTACGAAGGTGTCATATTCGGACAGGGTGAGCCGGTTAATGAAAAAAGAGACGGGCAAGCAAAGTCATAAACACCATTTAATGCGGACAATAAACATCTTTTGTCTGGCGACGTTTGTTTTTGCATTCTTTTTTCAACCCTGTCCGGGATTTGCGGGAAACGCAAAAAATAAATATTTAAAGGCCGACCGCTGTTATAAGTCTCTGCGAAATAATCCCGCCAGGCAAAAATATAGACAATACTGGCTTGGGTGCATTCAAAAGTTTGATGAGGTTTACAAGGAAGATCCTTCAGGTCCCTGGGCTCCGGCCGGTCTTTATATGTCGGGAACCCTCTATTATGAACTATATAAGCGTTCCAGGAAAGCTGCGGATAAAAATGAGGCTATCGACTGTTTTGAAAGAATAATTAAAAGATTTCCAAACAGCAAATACCGTTCAAAAGCTTTAAAAGCAATAGATCAAATTCCCGGCGCAAATACCATTAAAGGTCTGACTGAAAGCAATGGCTATCATGCAAAAGATAAAAAGGAGACGTCGGTAAATATAAATCTGAAAAAATCAGAGCCTCCTAAAGCTCAGCCTGAAAAGAAAAAAATTGAGAATGTATCTGTTCATGCCGGAAAAGAGGGAGAGATAAAAGAGCCTGGAGACGGGATAAAAGAGATAATTGCCGCAGGTGAAGAGAGGGCAAAGAGCAGCGAGGAGGTTGCGTCCCCGGCAGGAGGTGGCGCGGTTATTGTTTCAAATTTAAGGTACTGGTCAAATCCGAACTATACCAGGATTGTTATAGATGCTGACGGCGAAACCGGCTATAGTCACAGGCTTTTAAAGCAGGACCCTGCCCTGAATAAGCCGCAGCGTTTATACGTGGATTTGAGCAACAGCAGGCTTGGGAGCGACATTAAAAGAGCAATCCCGATAAATGACGACCTGTTAAGTGATGCACGGGCCGGGCAGTATGAGCCGGGGATTGTCAGGGTTGTGGTAGATATAAAGTCTTATAAAACCTACAAGATATTTTCTCTTAAAAATCCCTTCAGAATAGTAATAGATGTCTGGGGAAGCCGGGATGAAGAAGTAAAGGAAGAAGGGCCTGAATATAAAGATGGAGAAAAAGGCGATAAAATGTCTGCCGGAGCTCTGGCAAAGCAGTTTGCCCTGGGTGTAAAAAAGATAACCGTCGATGTGGGGCATGGGGGAGACGATTATGGCGCTCCGGGTTATATGAAAGGGGTTCATGAGAAAGATATTGTTCTTATATTAGGCAAAAAGCTTGCAAACAAACTAAGAAATGAACTTGGTTGTGAAGTAATAATGACCAGGAACAGCGACAAATATCTTACCCTTGAGGAACGGACAGCTATTGCCAATACAAAAAACTCGGATGTTTTCATATCCTTGCACACAAATGCCGCAAGGAACAAAAATGCATACGGCATAGAAACTTATTATTTGAACCTTGCAACAGACGACGAGTCTATTCTTGTGGCAGCGCGGGAAAATGCGACATCAACAAAAAACATCAGCGATCTGCAATCGATACTGAATGACCTCATGCAAAACGCCAAAATAAACGAATCGAGCCGCCTTGCCGGGCATGTTCAGGATGCTATATTCAAAAAGCTGAATTCGAACTATGATAATGTAAAGAACAAGGGTGTCAAGAAGGCGCCTTTCTATGTTCTTCTGGGTGCTCAGATGCCGGCAATTTTAATTGAGACTTCATTTATCAGCAACAAAAGGGAATGCCTGCGCCTCCTCGATCCCGATTATCAGGAACTCTTGTGCGATGCAATAATTAATGGCGTGCGCAATTATATAAAGGAGATAAACCCCAGTGCGCTTATCGGGCCACCCGTAAAGAGCGGCAAGGGAGGTTAAGGGTATTCAGATTAAGACCGAACTTTCTGTAAACCACTATATAGCTCTTGGAGTAGGCGTTGCGGCTGTTTCAACCGGAGCTATTTTCGCACGGCTTGCCGAAGCTCCTGCCATAGTTATTGCAGCATACAGAGTCGGCCTTGCATCCCTGATTATAGCTCCTGTTGCGTGGATATGGGCAAAAGATGAAATAATAAACCTGTCAAGGAGGGAGATTGTTCTTTCCGCATTGTCAGGACTCTTCCTTGCGCTTCATTTTGCAGCCTGGATTTCATCTTTAAGCTATACTTCCATAGCAAACAGCGTTGTACTCGTTAATACCAACCCTCTGTGGGTTGGGCTTCTTACGCCGTTTATTACAGGGGAACGACTTAAAACCGCTTCTGTTGTCGGGATAATAATCAGTGTTATCGGCGCTGCAATTATCGGAGCGAGCGATTATGCGGCAGGGGAGAACGCCTTATTCGGGGATTTTCTTGCTCTTATCGGAGGCATATGCGCGGCATTTTATCTTTTGATAGGACGAAACCTACGCAGGAAACTTTCCCTTGCAGCATATATAATGGTTTGCTACGGGAGCGCCGCCGTTTTCCTGTGGATTGCAGTTTTATCGCTGGGTATGCAGATCACGGGTTACAGCACATCGACAGTCGCATCATTTTTTGGGCTTGCGATTGTAAGCCAGCTTATCGGCCATACCTGCTTTAACTGGGCTTTGAGATGGTTTACCCCGGGGCTTGTTGCCGTTACGCTTCTTGGCGAGCCGATAGGAAGTACCATACTTGCATATGTTATTTTCAACGAGAAACTGACATTAATGAAATTGGCCGGAGGAGGTTTAATCCTTGCGGCAATATATATTTCGGCATCGGCCGAAAACAGTAAAACAGATCAGGTTTGACGGCTTCGTTGGAAGTCCACTGACTTTTCATTTAACAAAAAAAGTTTTTTCACGGGGGGAGATTAAAGAATGCATTACAGTAACATTATATTGAAAATTGAAGAAGGGATTGCAACTATCACATTTAACAGACCTAAGGCGCTTAACGCGTTGAACTCGGAACTGATCGGAGAATTTTCCCATGCGCTGGATGAAATTTCGGGAAACGAGGATATCAGGGTTCTGATACTTACCGGTGCCGGCGAAAAATCTTTTGTTGCAGGGGCCGACATTACCGAGCTTGCAAAATTCAATTCTCTGGAAGGTAAAATCTTTGCAAAAAAAGGTCAGAGCGTAATCAGCAAACTCCAGGAATTGACCATACCTGTTATAGCCGCTGTAAATGGTTTTGCTCTTGGCGGCGGGAGTGAAATTGCGCTTGCCTCTGATTTTATCTATGCTTCTGAAAAAGCAGTGTTCGGTTTGCCAGAAATAAACCTTGGCATTATTCCCGGATTCGGGGGCACTCAAAGGCTTCCAAGGCTGATAGGAATAAACATGGCAAAAGAGATGATATTTACAGGCAAAATGATTTCAGCTTCTGAAGCTCTTGGAATAGGAATGGTAAACAGGGTTGTTGCCCCTGAAGCCCTCATGGAAGAAACAATAAAAACAGCCAGGATTATAGCACAAAAAGGAAAAACCTCTCTCCGTGCCGCAAAGCAGGCAATAAATAATGGCCTGAATGTCGATCTTTTTACCGGTTGCAGTATCGAAGTCGATTCATTCGCATTATGCATGTCAAGCATGGATGCAAAAGAGGGGACAAGCGCTTTTCTTGAAAAAAGAAAGGCTGCTTTTAAGGGAACGCTTAAAGATTGACGGCTTCATAAAAAGTCCATCACTGTTAACCGTTTGACATTTTATGATTAATTAGCTACTATACCTCCGTACCCCGATATGGCGATAGATTAGAGGTTATGCAAAGGTCTTTATATTGGGCCGGGAAAATTATATGGAAAAAAACAGAGCAACAATTCAGTTTGTCTGGGGTATTATTCTTGTTCTTGCCGGAATTGGGGTGTTCTACAGGATACCCCAGGTTATGCCTCAGATAGAAAAAATCGAGCAATTTTCTTCGGCAATGTTTTTTATTCGATTCTGTTTTTATCTTTTAGGTATTTTGCTTATAGGTGGGGGTCTGAAGAAAGTCTATCATAACTATGGCAAATTAGAAGGCAAAAAGCCGGATAGTTAATTTTTACCCCGGCACAGATAGAATTTAAAAACGGCGGTAATAAATATGACGGCTTCGTAAAAAGTCATTCTGCTGTGTTGCGCTTCATCTTTCGTCATTGCAGTGTACTTATTCGTACGCTTCATTCCTCAAGATTCGCGCGCCTTGCATAATGAGCTTTTTACTTTGCCGTCGGAAGTACGACTTTTTAAGAGGGCATCAAATATGATGGCAAGTAATAATTTCAATATAAATGGCTCCGGCGTTAATGACTTGAAATCCGAAGTCGAGTACAGGACAAAGCTTCAGGATATCGGAAACAAGATATATGCTGCTTCAAATCTCGATGAGATATTGGTAAATCTGAAAAATGAAATTACTTCGCTTTTCGATGCCGATAGAATAACGGTTTACGTTGTTGACGGGAAAACGAGGGAACTGGTCTCAAGGTTCAAATCCGGAACAGAGATAGCCGAGATCAGGATTCCCGTGTCAATAAGCAGCATTGCCGGCTATGCGGCTTTTAAGCAAAGACTATTGAATATAAAAAATGTATATGATGACGGCGAACTTGCTTCGATAGACAGGGAATTAAAGTTTGACAAACGCTGGGATAAAAAAACCGGGTTTGTTACAAAACAGAATCTTGCTTTTCCAATAATATATAAAAAATACCTGCTTGGCGTAATTCAGCTTATTAACCGCAAAGACGGTTCTTCATTTAAGAAGATAGATGAACAGGCCGTAGAAGAGCTTTCCAAGATACTCGGCATAGCCCTTTATAACCAGAAACGCATGGCGAAATCGAGGACCACCAAGTTCGATTATCTTCTTGAAAACCATATACTCACCCAGAAGGAGCTTGAAAAAGCAATCGGTGATGCAAGGCAGAGAAAAGTGCCTGTAGAGAATATTCTTGTTTCCGACTTAAAAATTCCCAAGAAGGAAGTCGGGAAATCTCTCGGCGAATTTTATAAGGTACCCTATGCGGAATATAATCCCACTTGCCCGATACCGGGCGATCTTCTGGTCGGCCTGAGAGTCCCTTTCATGCGCAATAATCTTTGGGTACCTATCCGGAGAGAGGGAGAGAATATCATGATAGCTATCGACAATCCTCATGATATTCAGAAAATCGACGAGATCAAAACTCTCTTTATGGGTAAAAGCCTGATTTTTTCGGTAGCATTAAAGCAGGATATTCTCGATTTTATCAAGCTGTTTACACAGGATGAAAAAGAACTTTCAGGAATCGATGATATCCTTTCAAAACTTCAGGAAGAATCTGAGGAAATTATAGAGGCTGAATCCGGAGTGGGAGAGGAGGACAGCGCGGTAGTTCAGCTTGTTAATAAAATTATTCTTGATGCATACGCCAGAAGGGCTTCGGACATACATATTGAACCTTATCCCGGCAAGGAGAATACCCATGTCAGAATAAGAATAGACGGCAACTGCACACTGTATCAGACAATCCCTTTCAGCTATAAGAATGCCGTAGTATCGCGCATCAAGATAATGGCCGATCTTGATATTGCCGAAAGGCGCAAGCCACAGGACGGAAAGATCAAGTTCAAGAAGTTCGGCGGTAAAGATATTGAACTCCGTGTTGCAACTGTCCCGACTCAGGGCGGGCTTGAAGATATTGTAATGCGTATCCTTGCAGCCGGTGAGCCGCTTCCTCTTAACAAGATGGGTTTTTCAGAGAAAAATTTTGAGAATTTTGTGAGTGCCATAAGCAAGCCATACGGTATTATGTTTGTGTGCGGCCCTACCGGTTCAGGGAAAACCACAACGCTTCATTCCGCGCTGGGATACATAAATAAGCCCGAAACAAAAATCTGGACTGCTGAGGATCCCGTTGAAATTACCCAGAAGGGATTAAGACAGGTTCAGGTAAAATCAAAAATCGGCTTTGATTTTGCCGCAGCCATGAGGGCCTTTTTGCGTGCCGACCCCGATGTTATCATGGTTGGGGAGATGCGCGACAAAGAGACTACTCATATCGGCATTGAAGCTTCACTTACCGGCCACCTTGTGCTTTCAACTCTTCATACAAACAGCGCCCCTGAAAGCATAACTCGTCTTCTTGACATGGGTATGGACCCCTTCAATTTTGCCGATGCTATTTTATGCATTCTTGCCCAGCGCCTTGTTCGCACGCTCTGCAAGGATTGCAAGCAGCCATATACTCCTTCAAGGCATGAATACGATGAAATTGTAAGAGAGTATGGTGTCGAGTCTTTTGAAAAAAAC
>JAHJQU010000177.1 GCA_018819005.1 Pseudomonadota bacterium
GCCCATTTAAAGTGGTTGCCGGTTATTGCATTAGGGTATGCAGCAAGTATCTTTTGCCACCTGTTAATCAACTGATCATGCCATGTTCTGCATGACCTGTTTTCCTTTGATGAAGGGTGCCGGCTTTTTTTGCAGATTGATTCTGAAGTTTATAGCGATTGCCAGAATAATGTTCCGATAGGAGTTCGTTCAAATTGTTTGGGAATGGTCCGACTCGGGTGATTCCTGCGTTTTAAGGGAAGAATATATTTCAAGAAAAGCGAAAAGCAGGCTAATAGCAAGCGGTCCCAGCAGAAATCCTATCGGGCCGAAAAATCCGATTCCTCCCAGAACAGATAGAAGAATGATAAAAGGATGCATCTGTATTCCGCGTCCTATAAGTTTCGGCCCTAATAAATTATCAACAAGCCCAACAGCTACAGCGCCCCACACGAGAAGACCTATGGCATGATAAATTTCGTTATTTAAGAAGAGAAATAAAATAGCTGGTATTAGCACAAGCGATGTTCCGAAACCCGGAATAAGGGCGGCAATTGCCGTTACAGTTCCCCATAGCACGGCATTTGGAACTCCAAATATAGCAAACCCTATAGCAGTTAATCCTCCCTGAATGAGAGCGACCGTGAGATTCCCTTTGATTACTGAATTAACAGCCAGCTCAAGCCTATTAAAAATTTTCTCGTCATCTATATCTGTCAGAGGACTAAGGGCAACAACAGCTTTTTTAAGCCGCTGACCGTCTTTCAGCAGGTAGTAAAGAGCAATCAGGAAAATAAAGAAATTCAGGATCATTTTTGCAATATTTGAGAATACGCCACCGATATTTTTGAGTAACCAGCCAAGCCCTTGCTCGAGATATTTATCAAAATTTAAGGAAAACTCCATTGGGACTGGAATATACCTTTGAATATGAATAGTTATCTCTTTAACAGCATTCAGAATATTATCTTTACCTCCACCCTCGGTGACGGAAGAGTATAATTGCTGAGCTTCCTGGAAAATTTGTATTCCCAATAATAAGACAGGTACAAGCACAATTGTTATTATAATAATAGCAGTGACCAAGGCTGCTATTCCCCGACGCTGACGGGTATTACAGAGCACCCTTTGATGGACCGGCTGAAACACAACGGTAAAAACGATTGCAGAAATAAGGGTATATAGAAAGGGACGGAAAATAAAAAATGTAAGAAGAAGAGCCCCTGAAAGAAGAGTCAGCAGATAATAAAATTGCGGTTTCCGGTTATTCATTTTCCATTTTTTAATATTTTAACTTATGCTTTTAAAACAATTTCATATTTATATTAATTTTATACATATCAAATTAATAAGTTATCCGCAATGTTTTATTAAGATGCCCGCGGCGGGAAGCTTCAGCCATGTATGGTGATCATATCCTTTGGAACAGTTCCCTGGCGTGGTAGGAACTTCTGACCAAAGGCCCACTTGCAACCCTGGTGAAGCCCATTCCCAATGCCTTTGATTTCCACTTTTCAAATTCATCCGGCGTCACAAAACGTTGTATTGACAGATGCCTGGGTGAGGGTTGTAGATATTGCCCTAGGGTTAATAGACTACATCCGGCTTCCAGAAGGTCCTGCAAGGTCTGCTCAATTTCTTTTGCTTCTTCACCTAAACCGAGCATAAAACCGGACTTGGTCGGAAGCGCTGCATCCATATGACGGACCTGCCGCAATAGTTCCAGGGAGCGTTGATAAACCGCCTGGGGTCGAACGTCTGCATAAAGTCGTGGTACGGTCTCAATATTGTGGTTCAAAACATCAGGCTTGGCAGTGATGATTTTAAGAAGGGCATTCCAGTTGCCCTGCAGATCAGGAATCAGGACTTCGACTTTGGCTTCAGGCAGGCGGCGGCGGACGGCTGAAATGGTTTCAGCAAAATGACTGGCACCGCCATCAGCCAGATCATCACGGGTCACCGAGGTGATAACCACGTATTTCAACCCCATCTTTTGAGCCGCTTCAGCCACGTGTTCCGGTTCACCGGAGTCTATAGGTTTGGCGTTTCCGTGCCGGACTGTGCAAAATCGACAATTCCGGGTGCAACGATCACCCAGGATCAAAAAGGTGGCCGTGTTATGTGAAAAGCATTCTCCCATGTTAGGGCATAAAGCTTCCTGGCAGACGGTATGGAGTTGTCCCTGGCCCAGGATTCCGCGCACCCCGTGATAAACAGGGCCACTGGGAATTTTACGCTTCAGCCAGGGCGGTTTGCGTTGGATTGTATTCACACGGCCACTCATCATGGTCCTTATTATTTGGGACGCAAAATTCTTGTCAGATTAACAAGAGAAATCATTTCCAGGTCTTTATTAAAAAGAGTCCGGATATGGGTTCGGGCCCGTTCGCGTACGGTCGACAAAGGGATCTCCCGGTGTTTCAACTGTTGCAGGGAAGTAACCGCAACGCCGGTCAAGCCGCAAGGATCAATCCATTGAAACGGTTCCAAATCGGTATTTACATTTAAAGCCAATCCGTGGAAACTGACGGAGCGACGCACAGCAATTCCGACGCTCCCCAGTTTGTTCTGTCCGACCCAGATTCCCCTGTTAAGGGGTCTTCTTTCAGCCTGAATTCCCCAATCCCGAGCGATGAGGAGCATTAATTCTTCTAGGATTTCGACAAAAGAAATTACCCGCCAGCGTCCGGTCTTTAAATTCACGATCGGATAAACCACCAGTTGGCCCGGGCCGTGATAGGTGATGTCGCCGCCCCTTTCAATGTGCACCAATGGGATATTCCGGGAAGCAAGAAAAGCTTCCGGGACCTTCAGATGGTCTTTTCCGCCGCGCAAGCCCAGAGTAAAAACCGGGGCATGTTCCAGAATAAGGAAAACGTCCTGATCCAGAAGCCCTTTTTTTTGGCCTCGACTATCTTTAGTTGCAGGTCGTAAGCCGCTGTATAATCGATTAAACCCAGATCGAGACAGTAAGCTTTTTCTCGCTGTTTCATATATTGCCCGAATCCTTGACTCTTCGAACCCTGAGAAAATCGGCTTCGGCCGATTTTCCTTAACCTGCCAAACAAGGCTGGCGGGCCGCTGCTGTTTCATCCAGCCTTTTGACTTTGCAGCTGAAAGGCGCTTGACGCAACAGATCCGGATTTTCTTCCGCTTCCTTACTGATGGCGCGCAGCGCCTCGATAAAATGATCCAGATCTTCCTTGCATTCCGTTTCAGTCGGCTCGATCATGATGGCACCGCTGACCACCAGCGGGAAGTAAATAGTGGGCGGATGAAAACCGTAATCCATCAGGCGTTTGGCCATATCCAGGGTAGCGATCTTGTTGGCTTGCTGGACTTTGTCCGTAAAGACGCATTCATGCATGCAAGGCCGGTCATAAGGAAGATGGAAAACGTCTTTCAAACGTTCCTTGACATAATTAGCGTTCAGCACCGCCAGTTGACTCGCTTTTTTAAGACCGGCGGCTCCCATGCTGCGGATATAGCTGTAAGCTTTGATCATCACTCCAAAATTTCCGTAAAAAGCATGGAGTTTGCCGATGGATTGAGGAAAATCTTCGGAAAGCACATATTGGCCATCTTTTTTAATCACGCGCGGTACCGGCAAAAATGGTTCCAACTGCTTGCGAACGCAAACCGGCCCGGAACCCGGTCCCCCGCCGCCATGGGGTGTGGCAAAAGTCTTGTGCAGGTTCAGGTGCATGATATCCACCCCGATTTTACCTGTGTCCACAATGCCCATGATGGCGTTCATGTTGGCGCCGTCGCCGTAAACCAGGCCGCCTTTGGCATGTACGATTTCGGAGATCTGCTTCAAATTTTCTTCAAAAAGCCCCAGGGTATTCGGATTGGTCACCATGATGCCGGCGGTCTCTTCGTCCATGGCCTGGGCGATCGATTCAACTGAAAGAATGCCCTGCTCATTTGATTTGACCGGTACCGGCCGGTATCCGCACAAGGCGGCGCTGGCCGGATTGGTGCCGTGGGCCGTATCAGGCACGATGATCTTGGTGCGTCTGGAGCCAAGGCTTTTATGATAGGCATACATCAAAAGCATGCCTGCCAATTCGCCGTGGGCCCCGGCCGTGGGTTGCACGCTTACGGCATCCAGGCCGGTAATGGCCGTTAAAAACTGCTCCAATTCATAAATAAGTTGCAGGGCGCCCTGGTTTAAACGGCTCGGAAGCAGCGGATGAGCATTTTGAAACCCGGACAGGCCGGCTTCCTTTTCATTGATTTTAGGATTGTATTTCATGGTGCAGGAGCCCAGGGGATACATGCCGTTGTCCACGCTGAAATTCCATGTGGAAAGCCGGGTGTAATGGCGCACCACCTCCACTTCACTCAAATCGGGAAAATCGGGTCCCGGACCGGTCCATTCGGACGATAGAACAGCAGAAGGCACATCTTGTTTCGGAAATGAAAAACCGGAGCGCCCTTTGCGCCCTTTTTCCCACAGCAGCCGTTCCTGCAGAACAAGGCCGGTATTGCCTAAAGATTGTTTCATGATTGCACCTCCCTGACCAGAGCATCCAGATCTTCTTTCGATTTGGTCTCAGTCACGCATAACAGATAATGATCCGGCAGATCCGGGTAAAAAGGCGCCAGGGACAGACCTGCCGCGATTTTTTTCTTCTCCAGCAAGCGGTCGTGCACGGTTTTAAAACCGGACGGAAATTGAACTACGAACTCATTGAAAGCGGGAGCCGTGAACGTGATTTTAAATCCGGCCTTTTTCAGGGCTGATTGAAGGTATTGGGCCTTGTCGTAATTCAAGCGCGCCAGATCGCGAAGACCGCTGCCGCCCAAACTGGCCATATAGATGGCAGAGGTTAGGGCGCACAGACTGTTGTTGGTGCAGATATTTGAAGTAGCTTTTTCACGCCGGATATGCTGTTCGCGGGTGGAAAGGGTCAGGACAAAGCCGCGTTTTCCTTCCTGATCTTTTGTCAGGCCCACGAGGCGACCCGGCATGTTGCGCACGTATTTCATCGAACTGGCGAACATTCCCAGGCCCGGCCCGCCGAAGGAGCGGGGAATGCCCAGGCTTTGGCCTTCGCCGCAGGCAATGTCCGCGCCCTGACTTCCCGGGTTTTTGAAAAGCCCGAAAGCCAGGGGTTCGGTGAAGCAGGCGATCAAAAGACCGTTCTGTTTGTGAATCAACCCGGCCGCGGTGCTCAGGTTTTCCAGGCAGCCGAAGAAGTTGGGGGATTGCAGCGCCACCGCCGCCAGATCGGGCATCTCTTCGATGCGGGAAAAATCGGTGGTACCGTCGGCCGAACGGGGAAGTTCAATCAGTTCAGCGCCGGTCGGTCCCAGATAAGTGCGGATTACGCGTCGATAAAGAGGATGGATCAGGCTCGATACGGCCAAATACTTTTTACGGGTGATGCGCAGGGCCATGAGCAAGGCCTCGGCCAGGGCCGTGGCACCGTCATACATGGAAGCATTGGCTACTTCCATTCCCAGCAGCCGCGAAGCGAGAGTTTGGTATTCGTAAATGGCCTGGAGCGTTCCCTGGCTCATTTCCGGTTGATAAGGCGTATAGGAAGTCACGAATTCGGAGCGGCTTGAAAGATGTGCGACGGTGGCCGGAATATGATGCTCATAACTGCCGGCACCGATAAAAAGTTTATAGGCCGGGCCGGCAGCCGTTTTGTCGGCCAGGCCGCTCATGAAATCGTGCAACTCCCACTCGCTCATCGCAGCGGGCAGGTCCATGTTTCCGGTACGGCGGCTATCCCGGGGAATCACATCAAAGAGATCCTCCAGGCTTTTAACCCCGACCACTTTAAGCATGGACTCCAGATCTTCCGGGGTATGGGGTAAGTAACGCATTTATTTCAGTCCTTTCAGCATTTCAAGGTATGCTTTTTTGTCCATTAATTGATCGTATTCCGCAACCTTGGCCGGTTTCACTTCAAACATCCAGCCTTTGCCATAGGGATCTTTGTTAAGCAGTTCGGGCGCTCCTTCCAGCTCCGGATTAACGGCAATCACTTCACCGCCAAGGGGCATATACATTTCCGATACTGCTTTAACCGACTCAATGGTCCCGCATTGCTGTTTCTGATCAAAACTGGCCCCGACCTGAGGCAATTCCACATAGACGATGTCTCCCAATTGATCCTGGGCATAGTCGCTGATCCCGATTTTGACCGTATCACCGGATTTTTTGGCCCATTCATGATCATCGGTGTAACGGATGTCATCAGGCAGATGCAGTTCATTCAATTCTTTCATTGAAGCCCCCTTTTTTTAATTTATCTCTCTCTAATTATATACAATTTGTTCGCAATTACTCAGATTGCCCGGTTCACGGTTATGGTTTAAGCAATGCCCTGACTTGTCTTTCAGGACAACATTTTTTGTATTGCATTGCGAGCCGAACAATCCGGGCGGATATGATCGGCAATCATGACCGGGATTTCCCGTCTTTTGTCTTTTATTCGAACAATCCGGCCGATATCTAGAGGTTTAATGACTTTTACAAATCCGCACGATAATCCGCCCGGCTTGAATCCCAAAGGTTTATCCGGACTGCTGATGCAGAAAATTCGATTTTCATGGCGGCCGATAGCCATATCCGTCACGCAGGTCAGCACCTGACCCAGGGATTGCCCATTCTGATCGATAACCGCCGTATCATTGCCGACGGTTACCTTGCGCAGATCGAAACCGGCAAAAGCATAGGTATGGGCGGCATGATTACTTTGTTTTTCCAATGCTTCAGAACCGATAAATGTTTTGCTGAACCCGAATTTTCCATCATAGGGCAAAGCGAACGGCCAGGGATGGTTGAGAAAAGCCCATGGACCGATATCCTGGTGGGAGAGGGGCAGCATTGCGCCGGTTCTTAAGGAATCCCGCGCAGCCAGGCCGCAGGGTATCAATCCCATATCCTTGCCGCTGTCGATTATCAATTCCCAGGTTTTTTTGAAGCATTCGGGCCTGACAAAAATTTCAAACCCGAATTCTCCGGTATATCCTGTGCGCGAAAGAAGCAAAGGAGTTTGGTCCAGTAACCGGACCTGATTGACCGATTCCGGTGTTTCATCAAAACAACCCTTAAAACTGAAATAGTGCATGTTTGCGAAAACCCGGTCGGGTTTTATAATTAAATTTTTGAGAATCCTGGCCGACAAAGGTCCCTGGAGATCCAATTTCCCGATTTGACCGGAAAGATCGGTCAAATCCGCCCGGCGCCCGTCTTTATGGGCTTCCAAATGATCTGTTATTTTCCGCCCCTGACCGGAGTTGACA
>JAHJQU010000018.1 GCA_018819005.1 Pseudomonadota bacterium
GCAGCAGATGTTTCAATTATAGATATTATAGTTTCCCAGAAATATCAAAGAGCTGACGGATCTTTAAAAATAGCTGATGAAGATGTCATTTACCAGGCTCTTGCCGAAGAATGGGGTTTGCCGTTTAAGAAAATAGATCCTATAAAACTAAATCTTAATATTGTCACAACCACCATTCCCCGGTCTTTTGCAATGAAGCACAAGATCCTTCCGGTTTCTGTTGAAAACGGATGCCTGACTGTAGCAACATCTGATCCGTTCAATATTGAAGTTTTTGATGATATTGCGCGGGCAATACAGACTAAAGTCAAAGTGGTTGTGAGCTCTAAATCGGATATTGTTAAACTTATTGACGAGTTCTTTGGTTTTAAAAGGTCTATTGCCGCTGCCGAACACGAATTTGCAGGACCATCGGTGGATCTTGGCAATCTTGAGCAATACTTTCGCCTCTCATCTGCTGATGAGCTTCCTTCAAATGACAAACATATAATTAATGCCGTTAACCATCTTTTTTCCTATGCCTTTGACCAGAGAGCAAGTGATATACATATTGAACCCAAGAGGAATATAAGCCTTGTCAGAATGAGAATTGACGGTGTTTTGCACTCTGTTTATGAACTTCCAAAAAATGTGCATTCTGCTGTTGTGAGCAGAATAAAAAACATGTCACGACTCGATATGTCCGAAAAACGAAGACCCCAGGACGGACGAATAAAGACCGATAAAGGCAATACCGCAGTGGAGATAAGGGTTTCAACGCTTCCGGTGGCATTCGGAGAGAAAGTCGTGATGAGGATCATGGATCCGGATATTCTTTTCCAGGAGCTTGAACAGCTCGGTTTTACCCCGACCGACCTGATCCGCTACAATCAGTTTATCAATACGCCTCATGGAATTGTTCTGGTTTGCGGTCCTACAGGGAGCGGAAAATCGACAACTCTTTATTCTACCTTAAGACATCTTTCTTCACCCGGTATAAATATTACGACAATCGAAGATCCGATCGAAATGATTCACGAGGATTTTAACCAGATCGCCGTGCAGCCTGCCGTGGATATAACGTTTGCAACGATATTAAGAAATATTTTGAGGCAGGACCCTGACATAATAATGATAGGAGAGATGAGAGACATTGAGACAGCCCAGAATGCAGTTCAGGCGGCTATGACGGGTCACCTCGTTCTTTCGACGCTCCACACAAATGACGCCCCTTCTTCAATTACTCGCCTTCTGGATCTTGGAATACCTCCTTTTTTGATTCAGGCTACAATGGTAGGGATATTGGCTCAACGGCTGGTCCGCAAAATATGCTCACATTGCATAGAATCGTTTGAAATGGAATGCGCCGAGTTAAGCGCAATGGGGCTTGAAGTGGGAGGAAAAAGCCGGGTGAAGCTTTACAGGGGGAAAGGTTGTATCAATTGCAGGGGCACGGGATACTTTGGCAGGACATCCATATTTGAAGTACTTCCTTACAGTGAAGCCATAAAAAAATTGACGACTTCCGACACCGACTTGCAATCAATAAGGACCAAAGCAAGGGAAGAGGGAATGGTTACCCTGAGGGAAAATGCTGTTAAAAAGCTCCTTAAAGGAATAACAACATATCAGGAAGTGTTGCGGGTGACATGGGAGAAGGTTTGAAATTTGCCGAAACAGATTTATTATAAAGGTAACTATTCAGAAGCCAGAAGCCGGAATTCTGGCTCCTGACTTCTGACTCCTGAATAGTTACGAAAAGATTGCTACTTGACAGGGCTTCTGATTTTTGCTCCGGGATTAACATCCTTATCGGACTTGGTTATTAAAACAGACGATGTTGTCTGCTCTGTAAGAAGCACAATAAGCGATCCGAAATCAACCGGATCAAGATATATTTCTTTTTTGCTTTCAGGAGAGATTTTCTTCTTCTCCTGATAATAGATGCTGTAAGACTGCCCTGGCTTTAAACCGTCTTTCTTACCCTTATCAATAAATACGACTGTATTATCACCAATTATTTCTCTTTTTTCCTCGGCAGATATAATAGCCCCATCAACACCTTTTTCGCATTCTATTACAGGTATTTCAGGAGATCTTGGCTCATACGGCATCAATAGATCATTGACGGCAATCGCCCTGTATGTCTTGATAACTTCGGCCAGGGCATATAATGGTTCAATCTTTTTAATTTCTACAACTCCGGTTAAATAATGCTGGCTGCCGATTAAAGCTTCCGTTTTTTCATCGACCAATGGCCCCAAAATCCGGAATATGGTATATCTTGCTCCGGGATAAAAATTTATATTTTTCCCGGGCCTTATGTAAACCAGATCACCCGTGCTTGCCAACTCTTTGTCATCTTTGATCTTAAATAAAGAACCGCTTGGGACA
>JAHJQU010000178.1 GCA_018819005.1 Pseudomonadota bacterium
AACAAGCGCTTTTGCTTTCGAGTCATTGAGCTGATATTCCATTTCTTCGGCAGAGAGAAGCGGCGATACACCTGAAACAACGCATCCGGCTTTCAATGTTCCCAGCCACGCTATCACATATTCAGGGATATTCGGGAGGTTTATTCCGACCACATCCCCTTTTTTCAGCCCGTTTTGAATAAGCATATTGGCGAACTTGTTTGCATACCTGTCGAGCTGTGCAAAGGTCACCTCAACGCCTAAGAAAGAAAACGCTGCCTTGTCGGGAAATTTTTCAAATGCGGGTTTTATAACATCAACATACGAGGTTTCCCACTTACTTGGATCAACATCTTCGAGCCCGGCATCATATGATTTTCTCCAGAATTGCTCTTTTTCCATGATAAAATCTCCTCCTGTCTTTAATGTGAATTGATACGTTGAAGAGCTGAATAAAATCTGATAAATTTATGAACGTTGAGATTTCATATCACAAGTTAAATTATTATGCTAATACAATATAATTAAATGAAGGGTTCGAGGGTTCAAGGATTCGGGGATTCAAGTGAAACTAAGTGAAGCATCGGCACTCAATTCTGAAAAATTATTAAGAATTATGTGAATTAGAGACGCAACTGTTATTATTAATGGATTTGGGCTATCTCAAGAAAGAAAGCCGGTCAGAACTTCAGAAAACACTTGAACCCTTGAATCCTCGAATCCTTGACCCCTATCTACAAAAAATTTGGAGAAGCACCAAAAAGATTATGTGCGGAAGATTTGCCCAGTTCAGCCCGGTCTCTTTGTTGAAGGAGGCTTTTGATGTCAGAGTCGTAAAATGTGACCCTGTTCAATCTTACAATGTGGCTCCGTCGCAGGATGTTCTTGCTGTTGTATATTCTGGTGAAAGAATTCTGACAAAATTTTTCTGGGGTATTTTGCCTCGTATCGGGAAAAAGGAAACAAAACCGCCTCTTCTGATCAATGCTCGTTTTGAAACCGTTGCTGAAAAACCGAGTTTCAGGGAAGCGTACCGGTTCAGGCGGTGCCTTATACCAGCCGACGGATTTTATGAATGGAAAAAGGCCGGTTCCATAAAAGAACCCTGGTTTTTTAAAGTTCAATCAAATCTGCCTTTCGCTTTTGCCGGTATATGGGAAAAAAGAAGAGAGAAAGAAGAGCCAATCCGGTTAACCTTTGCTATAATTACAACTGAAGCAACCGGCCCTTTTAGCGAAATTCATAACAGGATGCCGGTAATTCTTGACAAAAAGACTTATGAGAACTGGCTCGACCCTGATGAAAATGACCCGAAAAGAATAAAAGAGATCATACAGGGAGGATCAATCTCCGGGATAAACGGATATCCCGTATCCCGCAGGATCAATTCCGTTTCAAACAATGATCCTTCCTGTATCGCGCCACTCGACCTGTCGGCAAAGCTCTGAATATTTTAATTTCATTTTGAAATGGCGGATCTATTTTAATATGCGCATAACAAACTGGTATGTAATAACAGGAGCACCCTGCTCCGGAAAAACATCCGTGGTATCCCGTCTCGAACGGCTTGGATACAGAGTGGTACACGAAACGGCACGCGCATATATCAATGATGAGTTGGATAAGGGTAAAAGCCTCGATGAAATAAAAGCAGATATGTCCTTGTTCGAACACAACATATTTTACAGAAAAATAGATATTGAATCTTCCCTTCCTGAAAAAGCGATAATCTTTCTTGATCGGGCAATTCCCGACAGCATAGCCTATTTCAGGTTTGCGGGACTTGATCCGAAAGAGCCTGAAGAAAAGAGCGCCGATATTCGCTACAGGAAAATTTTCCTGTTTGACAGACTACGGATAAAACAGGATGAAGTCCGAAATGAAAATGAAGAAGATTCAATCCTCATCGACCGTCTTATAGAAGAGACCTATATAAATCTGGGTTATGAAATCATAAGGGTTCCGGTTCTGCCGGTCGTCAGGCGCACCGATTTTATTTTCGAAAACATGTTAGCATGCCACTCTGGAGTTTTTTACAGAATCCTCAGGAATATGCATTTCAGATAATAGGTTTCGGGCATCGAAAGAAGGAAAGGATGATCCTTGCCCTGGGTGCGCTTCTCAAGCACCTGTACTCTGCATAGGGCATCTGAAGCGGCTTGGGTTAAAATATTCAAAAAAGCGTTTTCATCTATATGATGGGAACAGCTGTTTGTTACAAGCAGCCCTCCGGGATCAAGCAGCCGCATGGCTCGCAGATTAATCTCCTTGTATCCCCTAACCGCAGCCTCGATATGTGACCTGCTTTTTGCAAATGCCGGAGGGTCCAGCACTATCGTATCGAACTTTCTTTTCTGACCGTCATAAAGTTTCAGCCGGTCAAATACATTATCAGTCTCAAACTGAATGTTTGTTATCCCGTTTAACTGCGCATTTTTCTTTGCAAGCTCCATCGCCGACTCCGAAATATCAATTGCCTCAACCTTTTCACAGGATTTTGCCATATTCAGCGCAAAACCGCCCGCATAGCAGAAGCAGTCGAGACCGGCTCCAAAGGAGAGTCTGCCGGCAAGAGCCCGGTTTTCTCTCTGATCAAGAAAAGCGCCGGTCTTCTGGCCTGATGAGGGATGAAAATAAAATTTCAAACCGTTTTCAAGGCAGACTATCTCACCCGGATCATATCCCTTTAACACCGATATCTGTTTCGGCAATCCTTCAAGATCCCTGACCTTGCCGTCATTTCTTTCGATGATCGAAACAGGATCGATAAGTTCCGACAGGATTTCTGCGATAAGAACTTTTATCCTGTCCGATCCCTGGGAAAGAGTCTGGATCGAAAGAACATCCTTGTACCTGTCAACGATTACGGAAGGAATTCCGTCTCCTTCTCCGTTTACAAGCCTGCATACTTCGGTTTCGGATACCGTTTTTTCCCTCAGCGCAATGGCCGTTTTCAGGCGATTCAGCCAGAACTCCCTGTTAACTATCTCATCTGAAGTCGTGACCAGGCGCAGCGCTATCTGGGATTTATCGCTGTAAAAGGCTTTGCCGTAAAATTTCCCTTTAATATCGCAAATATCAACAATAGCGCCGCCTTCAGCCCGGCATTCCCGGATGTCGCTCCTGTATATCCACAGATGGCCGGCTCTGATTCTCTCGGTCGCCCTTTTTGAAATTATAGCTCTTTTAATATTCATTTTTTTCTTGTTTCCGGACAAACATTATATAGGAATTCTGACGGCAAAGTAAAAAGCTCAATATGCAAGGCGCGCGAATCTTGAGGAATGAAGCGTACATGTTAGTACGCTGCAATGATTCACCCTGTTGAATCGGCCTTGCCGTCCCGCACAGCGGGAATTCAACAGGGCGGGGATGAAGCGAAACACAGCGGAGCGACTTTTTACGAAGCCGTCAATAATTTCTTCTTCTCTTTTTCAGTGAGATATCGCCAGCAGCCCTCTTTAAGACTGCCAAGTCTTACGTTTGAAATTCTTATTCTCTTCAGTTCTTTAACCCTGTTTCCAACTTTTTCTACCATACGACGAATCTGCCTGTTTCTGCCCTCTTTCAGAACAATCCGAATCTGACTTGGAGTAATTCTTTTTATTTGTGCAGGCCTTGTTCTGTTTCCCAGCAAATGAATGCCGGATGTCATTTTATCAAGAGCTTCATCCGAAATCGGCCATGCGACAAGAACCTCATACTCTTTTTCATGATCAAAGGATGGATGTGAAAGAATATTATGAAGTCTTCCATCATTCGTCAGAAGGAGAAGCCCGCTCGAATCCTTGTCGAGACGCCCGACAGGATAGACACGTTCCGGTATGTCAACCAGATCAAGCACAATTTTTCCTCTCTCCCGGCTGCATGTCGTAATATAACCTTTCGGCTTGTTAAGCGCGATATATATCAGCTTGTTTTTTGCCTCTATCCGTTTTCCGCTGACTTCAACATTATCCTTTTCAGGGTCTATTTTTGTTCCGAGTTTGGTGATAATTACTCCGTTAACGCTGACACGCCCGGCCAGAATCAGATCCTCGCCATGTCTTCTCGAACAAAAACCCGCTTCCGATAAAAATTTTTGAAGTCTCATTATGATCATGGTGTACTTTCTGTTTCGTGTGGGTATTCCCAAGTACCCTTGGATGCTAATTCGGCAAACTCGGCACCACAACAAAAACTTATCTGACAGGATTAACAGGATGACAGACGGGCAGGCAACATCCTGTCCATCCTGTTAATCCTGTCTAAAAATCTGGTCATGATCTGTAATCAGCATTTATCTTAACGTAATCTATCGAAAAATCGCAGGTAAGGACGGACGCCTTTCCGTCGCCGGTTTTCAAATCAACCGTTATTGCGAACTCGGACTTCTTCAGCACTTTCGTTACTTCTCTTTCAGCGGCATCACCACAACCCATACCGTTTTTTACCATTAATACATCGTCGAAACAGATATCCACAAGCCCTGGATCAAATTTAACACCCGATCTTCCGGCTGCGGCAAAAATTCTTCCCCAGTTCGCGTCTTCTCCGAACAATGCGGTCTTAACCAGATTTGAATTGGCTACGGTCTTTGCGATTTTTTCGGCATCTTTTACGCTTGACGCCCCTTCCACAATAACATCCACCAGTTTTGTCGCTCCCTCGCCGTCTTTGACGACCATTTTAGCAAGCTCCATAAGAACTTCATCAAGGAGTTTCCTGAAGTATTCTTTTTCGGATCGGCTTTTTACACTTGCGCCCGACATTCCATTTGCCATGACAAGAACCGTATCGTTTGTACTTGTATCTCCGTCAATCGTTATCCTGTTGAATGATTTATCCACGGAAGAGGCAAGAGCTTCTTGAAGATAACCCGGCGAAGCTTCTGCATCAGTACAGACAAAACAGAGCATTGTGGCCATATCCGGGCATATCATCCCGGCTCCTTTTGCAACTCCTGTAATATTGAAACCGGATCCGCCAATGTTGCCGTTTCTTGAAACAATCTTCGGGACCGTATCGGTTGTCATAATGGCTTGTGCAAAATCATTTATGCCGCTGGGGGAAAGCGATTTCACAAGTGCCGGAACGGCGGACTCTATCTTGTCGAGGGCAAGCGGTTTTCCAATAACACCCGTCGATGCAACAAGAACCAGCTCTTCAGATATATTCAGTCCGGATGCCGCAAGTTTTGCTTCAGATATGGCATCTTTCATGCCCTGATCGCCGGTGCAGCAGTTGGCACTCCCACTGTTTGCAATAACAGCCTGACAAAGTCCCTTTTTAATTCTCTCCCTGTCGAGAAGAACCGGTGCCGCCTGCACTCTGTTTTTGGTAAATACCCCGGCAATGCTTGTCGGAACCTCTGAATAAATAAGTCCGAGATCTTTCTGACTGTTTTTTTTAAGGCCGGAAACAACGCCGGAAAACGAAAAGCCTCTGCAAAGAATTTTTTCCATATACATGTGCTATTTCCATATCTATTTAAATATTGTTGGTTCTTTTTCTAATCCCCGATATCGTTCTGGAATTCTGATATGTTTTCCTTTCACTGGAATCCTTGAACCCTTGAATCCTTGAACCCTCATGTAATTCGTTAATCTTTTGTCAGAACATACCCCTCTTGTCAATCCACGCTTTTTACCGTCCTTTAAAATAGTTGCCTTTTTTCGACATAACTACTATATGTTGAATAATTTTGTTGACAAGTAACTATATATTGGATAATGAAACATCTCATGCATGTTTTTTGCTGATAATCCCCTGTTGTACTTTTTACTAAACCATCAAAATTCACCGTAATACGCAACAATGTGCTTTCTGTTTTTTTGAAAACTGGGCAGGTAATTTCATCTCCGATTAATACGGATACGGAGATTTTTCTATTTTGAACCGACTAAACATGAAGAGGTGGCACAAGTGTTTGAGGAAATTAAAAAACGTGACGGAAGGGTTGTTGAGTTCGATTCATCAAAAATTACAGCAGCCATAGCAAAAGCAGGAAAGGCTTCGGGTGAATTTGATGAAAGAGAAGCAAGAAAGCTTACGCTTCGCGTTCTTACCCTGTCTCATGAACTGCGCCTTGGACCTGTTCCGGATGTTGAGGGTATCCAGGATATTGTTGAAAGGGTGCTTCTCGATTCCCCGTTTTACAAAACAGCAAAGGCATATATTATATACAGGGAGCAGCACGCCCAGATACGAAGCATCGCCACCAATGCAAACATTGACCTCGTTGAACACTATATTCAGAAGCTTGATTGGAAAATCAAGGAAAACAGCAATATGTGTTACTCGCTGCAGGGACTTAACAATTACATATCATCAGATGTAACTTCCGAATACTGGCTTAACCGCATCTACCCCCCCGAAGTAAGGGATGCTCATAAAAACGGGGATATACATATACACGACCTGAGCCTTCTTTCTGTTTACTGCGTCGGTTGGGATTTAAAGGATCTCCTGAACAAGGGATTCATGGGCGTCGAAGGGAAAGTTGAAAGTGCGCCCCCCAAACACTTAAGATCTGCTCTCGGGCAAATAGTAAACTTTTTCTACACATTACAGGGTGAAGCGGCCGGCGCCCAGGCCATTTCAAATTTTGACACACTTCTCGCCCCCTTTATCCGCTATGACAAGCTGAATTACACTGAAGTTAAGCAGGCAATACAGGAATTCGTTTTCAATATAAACATCCCCACCCGCGTTGGATTCCAGACGCCATTCACCAACATAACAATGGACCTTTATGTTCCTTCAATATTAAAGGATCACCCTGTTGTAATAGGCGGAAAAGAGCGCAAAGAAACGTATTCCGAATTTCAGCCGGAAATGGATACATTAAACAGGGCTTTTGCCGAGGTAATGATGGAAGGTGACGCAAGAGGAAGGGTATTTACATTCCCTATACCCACATACAGCATCACTTCCGATTTTGACTGGGATAACCCAAATCTTGAAACAGTATGGAAAATGACAGGCAAGTATGGAATTCCCTATTTTTCCAACTTTGTTAATTCAGATCTCTCTCCCGAAGACACAAGATCAATGTGCTGCCGGCTTCGCCTTGATAACAGGGAGCTTCTTAAGAGAGGTGGCGGACTGTTCGGAGCAAGTCCTCTGACAGGATCAATCGGAGTTGTAACAATAAACCTTCCGCGAATAGGCTATCTTGCCGGCACTGAAGACGAATTCTTTTCGCGGCTGAAAAACAACATCAATCTCGCGATAACAAGCCTTTCTATAAAACGCAAGGTCCTTGAGATGTTTACAGAAAACAACCTCTACCCGTATTCAAAATTTTATTTAAGGGAAGTTAAAAACGGGACCAGTTGCTACTGGAAAAATCATTTTTCGACAATCGGTATTATCGGCATGAATGAGGCCTGCCTTAATTTCCTTGGCAAAGATATAGCAAGTAAACAAGGCCTGGGTTTCTCCCTGAAAGTTATGGATTACATACGCGATATTCTTTCCGAAACCCAGGAAAAATCAGGAGATCTGTACAACCTTGAAGCCACTCCAGCGGAAGGAACATCCTACAGGCTGTCCATGAAAGACAAGCAGAAATTCCCGGATATCATCTGCGCCAATGAAGAAGATTACATAAAAGGATCAGCACCATATTATACAAATTCAACTCAGCTTCCTGTTAACTATACTGATGATATATATGAAACACTCAGGTTGCAGGACAGCCTTCAGACAAAATATACAGGCGGCACAGTTTTGCATATTTTCCTAGGCGAGCTCATCACGGATGTTTCTATAATAAAAGGGCTCATAAGAAAAATATCAAACAATTTTCACCTGCCCTATTTTACCCTGACGCCTACCTTCAGTGTATGCCCGTCGCATGGATATTTAAAAGGCAGGCAGGAACTCTGCTCCGAATGCAATGCTGAAACGGAAGTCTATTCAAGAGTTGTCGGATATTTACGCCCGGTAAAGCAATGGAATAACGGCAAACAGGCCGAGTTCGGAATGAGAAAGACATATAAACTCCCGTTAGATGAATCATCAGACAAGAGTGGTTCCATAAATTTCAAACCGGACACTTTAGAGAATGAGAATTCTTTCTATATAGAGCCACTTCTAAGACCAAAGAAAGCTGGAGCGCTTTGATTTTTGGCGGCATTCAGAAAAATTCACTTATTGATTACCCGGGGAAAATAAGTTGCGTTCTTTTTACCTCGGGATGTAATTTTGCCTGTCCTTATTGTCACAATCCTGATCTTGCAAAAAACAATCCTCCCTTATCTTTAAATGAAACCGAAATTTGTGCTTTTCTGGAAAGCAGGAAGGGTTTTCTGGATGGAGTCGTTATTTCAGGCGGAGAGCCGACAATTCATAATGATATTGAATCTGTTTGTAAAAATATCAAGGCATTAGGATATCCTGTAAAACTTGATACAAACGGAAGCAGACCATTGGTAATAAAAAAACTATTAAGTGCCGGGCTTGTCGACTACATTGCCATGGACATCAAGACGGACCCCGCCCTCTATTCTTTTTTTGCAAAATACGATTGCGAATCTGCCGATATATTATCAAGCATTAAAACCATCATGAATTCGGCGATTGATTACGAGTTCAGAACAACGTGCGTCAAGCCGTTTATAAGCCGACCCGTCATTGAAAAGATTTCAGGTATAATAAAAGGCGCCAGTCTTTATGTTCTGCAGCATTTTCAAAATAAAAATGTGCTTGATCCGGATTTTTTCGCCGCTGAAGATTGCGGATTCAGCGAAGACGCTTTGCTTGAGCTTAAAGCCGCGGCAGAACCCTTTGTGGGAAAT
>JAHJQU010000502.1 GCA_018819005.1 Pseudomonadota bacterium
GACTTCCCTTGTTCTCATAAGAAGTGATACCGTGCCGGATGATATAAGGGAGATATATGCAGCCGACGGCCTGCTGACCGGGCGGGGCGGTTTGACATCGCATGCGGCCGTTGTTGCTCACAGGCTCGGAAAGACATGCGTGGTTGGCTGCGGAAATCTTATCTGCGACGAGAGCACAAAGACAAGTCTTTTCGGGGAGGTGATGCTCAGTTCCGGCGATTACATAAGTATCGACGGTCAGGAAGGCTCGGTGTATCAGGGCCTCATTAAAATCGAAGAGAACCTGTAAGGAGAAGAAAGATGGATTCCAGAAACAAGGGAAAGGGCTTTAAGCTTGGATTAAACGGTTTTGGTAGAATCGGAAAACTTACGGCATGGCATCATATCGGGCGAAAATTTTTCGATGAAATCGTAGTGAACATTGGACGTGAAGCCGGAACGTCGATATATGACATAGCGCATTACCTTGAGACGGATTCTACATATGGCACACTTCATCACTTTTTATACGGACAGAAGGCTTCATCGGTCGTAAGCGATATAGACGAAAAAAACGGGACTATTGTAGCTGACGGGATAAAAATCAGATTTTTACGGACTTCACGGAATCCGGCAAAAATCGGGTGGAGCGATCATGGCGTAAAGCTGGTAGTTGAAACAACCGGACAGTTCCTTGACCCCACGCTTGCGCCGGATCATCCGGGCGGATCTGTGCGGGGGCATCTTGAGTCAGGTGCGGATAAAGTAATAGTTTCCGCTCCTTTCAAAATAGCCGACAAGGGGAAAGCCATGCCGGACGATGTTGTAACGACGGTCATGGGAATAAACGCGAATGATTATGACCCCAGGCGCCACAAGATAGTGTCAGGGGCGTCATGCACCACCACGTGCCTTGCGCACATGATAAAACCAATAATCAATTATTTTGGTTCAAAGAGGATACTCTCTGCGTCCATGGCGACAGTTCACGCGGTTACCGGCTCCCAGGAAGTTCTGGACCGCCTGCCGAAAACCGGGGCAAACGACTTAAGGAAGAACCGGAGCGTGATGAACAACATTATTCTGACCACAACAGGCGCTGCCAAAGCCTTAAGGCTCGTGATTCCCGAAATGAAACAGATAGGATTTATTGCCGAATCTGTGAGAATTCCGACCAGCACAGGATCTCTTATTATTCTGGTGCTCAATCTTCAGGAGGAGATTTCAGGTGAGTCGATAAGAAGGGAATTGATAAAAGAGATCTACAGGCAGGCTGCTGCTGAGGATCCGAAAGGATATCTCGTTTATTCGGACAAGCAGAATGTATCATGTGATATTATCGGGATGCCCGGTGTTGCGGCCCTGATAGAAGGACATGAAACCCACACCCGTACCGCCGAGGTTACATTTGATCTGGAAAAGGTGCCGGGGCTTGAAAAGGAAATTATCTCATCCCTTAAGGAGAAGATTATCAGAATACCGGTTACACAGGCAGTCATATATGGATGGTACGACAACGAGATGGGCGGTTATGTCAATATCCTGGGGGACAGGACGGTCTCTGCCGCAGAAAACATGTAGGAATTTTAACAGGTTTCCGCAATCATCAATGATCTTCACCATATTTTGTGGCCTGTTATTCATTGACATGCGATTGCAGTTTGCCTATACTTCAAATTAGAAAAACAAGTTCTTATCAAATCAAACGCAAAGCAGGACCAATTGTATTTAAACGCTGATGAACCCGGTTAAAAAGGCTTTTTCACGAGTCCATCAAAACTGTTGCCCCGATGTTTCACAGCATGTGAGTGCGGAAAGGAGAATCATCATGTTATATGACACCGCATTGCGGCCCTATTCCTCAAAGCGACTTGAGGAGATAGAATCTGCGGATATTCTCATCGGTATTCCCAGTTTCAACAACGAATCGACCATTGTTCACGTGATCCAGATGGTCTCGCACGGCCTGGCCAAACACTACAAGGATAAAAGGAGCATCATCCTCATCGCGGACGGCGGCTCCACCGATGATACCAGGGAGGTGTCCAAGGAATTCCAGATCAAACCCTGGCAGGAAAAGATCGTCACCATTTACCGGGGGCCGGGCGGAAAAGGAACCGCGCTCCGGTCCGTATTCGAGGCGGCCGCCAGGCTCAAGGTCAAGGTGTGCGCCATGGTGGATTCGGACCTCCGAAGCATCACCGCGGACTGGGTGAAATACCTTCTTCATCCGGTTCTGGAGGAGGGATATCAGTTCGTGGCTCCCGTATATGTGCGGCACAAATATGACGGGACCATCACCAACAACATCGTCTACAACCTGACACGCGCCCTTTACGGCAAACGCATTCGGCAGCCTATCGGCGGGGATTTTGCCATCTCGAGGGACGTGGCAAAATTCTATGCGGACCAGGATGTGTGGCTGACGGACGTGGCACGTTTCGGGATCGACATATGGATGACTACAAGCGCCGTAACTCAGGGATTCAAGATCTGCCAGTCCAACCTGGGAGTAAAAATCCATGATGTCAAAGATCCGGGCCAGCACCTTGGCCCCATGTTCCGCCAGGTCCTGTCCGCCCTATTCTCCATGATGGAGCGCTATGAATCCAACTGGAAAGGAATAAAAGGTAGCGAACCAGTAGAGACCTTCGGATTTAAAGGGACCATGGATCCAGAACCGGTGAAAGTCAACCTGCCGCTGCTGGTGGAGCTCTTCAAAACAGGGTATCAGCAGTTCTCCCCCTTGTGGAAGGATATCTTCAGGGAATCAAGTTTTGATCAGATCGCCAAGACTTCGAAAATGGGTGCAGCCGATTTTTATCTCCCTACCGAAGCCTGGGTGAAGATACTCTATGAACTGTCCGCTACCCACCACCTGTGGACCGTGAACCGGAACAAGCTCCTCGATATGATGACCCCCCTGTATTTCGCGAGGGTGGCTTCGTTTGTCCGCCAGACCCGGAAAATGACATCCCTGGAGGCAGAGACTCTGGTTGAAGAGCAGGCAGTTCAATTTGAAGAACAGAAGGATTATCTTATCGAGGTGTGGGATGAGAAATCGGCGGAGAAGACAAAGGCGGGGCCTGCATGCGAATGAAGAGCCGGCAGCTTGTTTTGTTTGGTCATGCCGATGAAAAAAATATGTCTGACAGCACCACAGGGGTGTATCCGAAATGGCTGTGAGAGACCTGAACGTTCTGTTCCTGGCATCCGAGGCTGTTCCGTTCGCCAAAACAGGCGGACTGGCCGATGTGACCGGATCTTTGCCCGGAGCCTTGAAGAGGCTGGGGGTCAACGTTCGACTGGCCATACCGTTTTACCGGACTATCCGCGAAGCAGCTTTTCAAACCCGTGCCGTTTTGAACGACTTGCACGTTCCCCTGGGCCGGGAAATCCTGCCCTGCCGCATCCTTGAAACAGAAACCCCGGACAAGGTTCCCGTCTATCTGGTGGACAGTCCCTGGTTTTATGACCGGCCCTCGATATACGGAGAAGGGAGCCAGGACTACGGGGACAACATGGAACGTTTCTGCTACTTTTCCCATGCCGCTCTGGCTATGTCCCAGAGGCTATCCTTCCGGCCCGACATCATCCACTGTCATGACTGGCAGACCGGGTTAGTACCCGCCCTGCTGAAGGGACCTTTTCGTCAAATGGGCGCCTCTTCGGTCTTTACCATTCACAATGTAGGTTATAAGGGGCTGTTCCCGGAGTGGAGATGGGACATCACGGGGCTCCCATGGGAAGAGTTCTTTCACGCCGAGGGTGTGGAATACTGGGGACTGATCAGCCTGCTCAAGTCGGGGATCGTCTATTCCGATGCCGTCACCACCGTGAGTCCCACCTATGCACAGGAAATACAGCGGCCGGAATACGGCATGGGCATGGACGGCATTTTACGGCACAGACAGGTCTTTCTCCGGGGGATCTTGAATGGGGCCGATTACAGACTCTGGAACCCGTCCTCCGATCCTCATATTCTGTCCCATTATGGCCCTGAAGAGATGAGCGGCAAGAAGGTCTGCAAAGAGGCCCTGCTCAGAGAACTGAACCTTGACGGGAGTATGGCAGAACGACCATTGCTGGCCATCATCTCTCGACTGGACAACCAGAAGGGTTTCGATCTCCTGCTTCCGATTCTCGACGCACTCTTTGCTATGGACGTGGGGCTGGTTGTTTTGGGATCAGGTGATGGCCACATCCAGTGGCTGCTGCAGGAGGCGGAAAGACGCCACAGCGGTCGAATGAGGACGCACACAGGTTTTGACGAGCCTCTGGCCCATCGTATCCTGGCCGGGGCCGATCTCTTCCTGAACCCGTCCCGCTACGAACCCTGCGGCCTCACCCAGATCTATGCCTTGAAGTACGGGACCGTCCCAGTGGTGCGGGGAACAGGAGGCCTGGAGGATACGGTTCATCCGCTCGATTATGGGACAGGTGAAGGGACCGGCTTCAAGTTCTATCCCTATGATGGCTGGGCCTTTTTCGGGGCCCTGCGTGAGGCCGTGGCCGCATACTACAACCCGCCATTATGGAGACGCCTTCAGACAAACGGCATGCACACGGACTATTCCTGGGACCGTTCGGCCGGGGACTACCTTGAACTCTACCAATCTCTCAAAGTTGCCGGAAAATAGGCATCAGGTGTCAGTATCGAGCATGGCCATGGAAAACCCGTTTGCGGGTATCTATGATCTGGCTTCCGTATGAACTCATTCCGGGGGTTGTTTTAGAGATATGTCCAGGATCTTTACCGGCTTATCAAAAGTTTTCCAGCCATGTTGTTTGCCTGATGGTATGAAATAGGATTCATTGGAGCTGAGCAGTCTGCTTTCTTCATCTATAAACATCTCAATTTGACCCTCTATGACGATACCGCACTGGTCGAATGGATGTTTGTGCCCGGTATCTTCTTTCCCCGGACCTATTTCCATACAAGCCATGATCAGGTTATTTCCGATTTCCGCCTTACTCATAATACCCGGCCTGAACTCTTCCAATTTCAAAATGCCCAAATTCCAGAAAGTCATGTTTTCCTCCTTATGCCTTTCGCCTCATGCCTCACACCACACGCCTATCGCCGGTTTTTCTATCCGATGCTTTTCTGAATGGCGTTGCTGAGCTTTACGAATTCTTCGACGGTAAGGGTTTCGGCACGCCGCACAGGATCAATTCCGGCGCTGTTCAAGGCCGAAATCGCGGTTTGTGCGTCAATTCCAAGCTCGCTTCCCGAAAGGGAATTTTTGAGGGTTTTGCGTCTTTTTCCGAAAGCGGCCTTGATTACTCTGAAAAAAAACTTTTCGTCATCAGCCGGAAAATCCGGACTATCCTTGAATCTTATTTCAATGATCTGAGAATCTATCCTGGGTTTAGGGAAAAAGAGGGATGCTTTTACGTCGGCGATTTTACTTATATCGGAGCAGTACTGAAGCATGACTGAAATCCTGCCGTAATCTTTGCCGCCCGGTTTTGCGCAGATCCTTTCCGAAAGTTCCTTCTGAAACATCAGTATGGCGCGGCCCACATAATGCCTTTGAATAATGAGCTTTATCAGAATCTGGGAGGAGATGTTGTATGGAAGGTTTCCCATGACAGCTACTTTTCTCCCGTGCTTTGCAGCTATGCTTTCAATATCAATATCCAGAATATTTTCATTCACTATGCGGACGCCGTCAATATTTTTTGCAAGAAGCTCGTTTTGTAACGGGGAGAGAAGGTTCTTATCCTTTTCAACCGCATATACCGTATCAGCAGCCATGGCGATTGGAACCGTCAGGGCTCCAAGTCCGGCTCCTATCTCAATAACAATATCTTCTTTCGATATGCCGGAACGGGAGACGATCATTTCAGCCGTGGAAGGATCAGAAAGAAAATTCTGGCCGAACTGTTTTTTTGGTGAAAGATTAAACGCGGCAAGGAGCGTTCTTGGTGATGTCATGAGGCAGATTTTTCCGGTTGCTTTGCCGACAATCTCCTTCTGGAGCGTAATTTTTTTACCAGGCGGCGGGTTATTAAATATGCGGCTGCAGCAGGGAGGATTCCAATGATTATCCCGCCCATTAACAAGGCAAGAGTTGCGTCAATTCCGAGCTTTGTCAGTTCGGTAAATGTTGTGTATTTAGTGTCAAAAGGGATTGAGGTGCCCAGGATCAGGGCGCCGGTTTTATAACTCCCCAGATAGATGAAAGGGATGGTAAGGGGATTTCCGATCCAGACACCTATTGCAGCAGCAGCCTTGCTTGCCCGCAGGATATACGCCAGAGTTAATGCAAGTACCGTATGAAAAGGAAAAGTCGGGGTGATTCCGATAAAAATACCTATGGACATCCCTGTTGCTATATAGTGAGGATCTCCATTGAGCTGCTTAACATTTTCAATAAATTGGGCTGTTTTTTGCTTCAGGTTCATCTGTATAAATTGCTTTTTCCATAAAAAAGTTGCATGATCATATCCACTTCTTTAATATGGCATTTATATCATAAGCTATATCATACACAAGATTATTTATCTTACAGTAAAATTTCTTTAATGCTGTATAATCAAACGCTGTTTGCGAATATCATTATCAGGGAGGAGGAAATGGTCAGGAAAAGAGGGAAATCGATAAGCTTTGATGCAATGGTCAAATTTTTTATGATGAACTATGATATTCCATCCAGAAAAGATATTCAAAAGATTTTAATTCGTCTGGATAACCTCGAGACTTTAATCAGGAGTTCAAGTTTTTTCCAAAAAAGCGGCCGTTTTGTTGCCGGTGAGGGGAAAGGCAGGAATAGCAGGTCTGTGAAGACAGCTTTTGAAGTTGTTTATGATGCAATCAAAAGCTTTGAGCATGGAGCAGATTTTGCTGAAATCCAGGCCAAAACCGGTTTCGGTGAAAAGAAAATCCGGAACATCATTTTCAGGCTTAACAAATTCGGCAGGATAAAAAGGAAAAACAGAGGGATCTACATCGCGGTATAGCAGAGAGAGATCAGGGATCAGAGATCAGGGGTCTGGGGTCAGGGAATCGTGAATAGTAATAAGGCTGTAGGCAGATAGGCTGAAGACTGAAGGAAAAGCAAGGGACCGATAGCAATAGGGAGCTTGTGACTTGAAACCTGAAACTTGCAACTAATATTAAACAGGAAACCAGAGATTATAAATGAACAAAACTACCGACGATAATAATGAAAATATCCGTGAAGGAGTGACGATTTCGGGCTATGTCGTAAAGCGTGTCGTACCTCTCAAAGAGATAAAATCTTTTTTTTATGAACTTGAGCATTCTGCGACAGGCGCAAGGCATGTGCATATAAGCAATGACGACAGTGAAAATACGTTCGGAGTTGCTTTCAAGACTGTGCCTGCCGATTCAACCGGAGTTGCCCACATCCTTGAACATACCGCTTTGTGCGGATCAAAAAAATTTCCGGTGCGCGATCCTTTCTTTTCAATGATCAAAAGAAGCCTTAACACGTTCATGAATGCTTTTACAGCCTCTGACTGGACCATGTATCCTTTTTCTACACAGAATCAGAAAGACTTTTATAATCTTATGGAGGTTTATCTTGATGCGGCGTTCTATCCGCTTCTTGACGAGCTGAGTTTCAGGCAGGAGGGGCATCGCCTCGAAATTGAAGAAGACGGAAGCGGGGGCAGCTCAAAGCTCGTGTACAAGGGGATTGTTTATAATGAAATGAAGGGCGCCATGTCATCACCGGAACAAGTTATGTCCCGTTCAATATTAAACGCCCTGTATCCACTTACAACATACAGTTTCAATTCCGGAGGAGATCCCGCCGTCATACCGGCACTGACATATGACGATTTGAAAAAATTTCACGGCAGGCATTATCATCCCAGCAATGCGTATTTCTATACGTACGGGAATCTTTCTTTGCGGGAAACTCTTTCTTTTATTAATGAGAAGGTCCTGAAGAATTTTGAGCGCATCGATCCGGGAACTGATGTGCCTTCCCATCCGAGATGGAACGAATCCCGAAAAAGCCGTTATTTTTATCCTTTGGCGAAAAGCGAAGATCCCCTCAAAAAAAATCAGGTATGCCTTGCGTGGCTTACATCAGACATAACAGACTCGTTCGAGGTCCTGGTGCTTGTGCTGCTTGAGCACATTCTCCTCGGAAATTCAGCTTCTCCGCTGCGAAAAGCTCTCATAGATTCCGGACTGGGTTCTTCCCTTTGCGATTCCGCAGGCTATGATCCGGGAAACAGGGACACGCTGTTTGTCTGCGGTTTAAAAGATGTAAAAGAAGGGGATGCCGAAGAAATTGAGAAGATAATATCCGGTGTTCTTTCAGCTCTTTCGGAAAAGGGTGTAGATAAAGAGCTTATTGAATCTGCTCTTCATCAGATAGAGTTCCACCGGAAGGAGGTGACAAATACACCATATCCTTATGGAATAAAACTTTTGACTTCCTTTGCGGGAAGCTGGCTCCATGGTGGGGATCCCGCAAGGATTTTGGATTTCGATACAGACCTCAAGAGACTTCGTGATGAAATGGCTAAGGGGCCGCTTTTTGAAAACAGGATAAGAGAGTACTTTATAAATAATCGGCACAGGGTCCTTTTAACTCTTGTCCCTGACCGGGAGATGGAACAGAAGGAGAGCGACAGGGTTGCTCTTGAACTTGAAAGCAAGTTCAGGGGTTTGACGGAAGCCGGTATAGGAAAAATAAAAAATGATTCGAAAAGCCTTGAAGCGCTGCAGGGGAAAAAAGAGAACCTCTCATGCCTTCCCACGCTGGCGCTTTCTGACATTCCGCCGTCTGTTCAGTCGGTAAAGGAGGCATCTTCATACGGAGCCGTTCCTGTTTCCTGTTACGAGCAGACCACAGGAGGCATACTCTATTTCACATCTGCCGCCGGAACAGGGAATCTGGATGTTAATCTGATGCCGCTTGTCCCGTTTTTCTGTTTCGCTTTCTCGAAAGCAGGCACATCCTTAAGGGATTATTCGGATATGGCCCGGCGTATTGATGCATATACCGGCGGCATAGGCCTTTCGGCAAATGCCAGGACCGGTTTCGGGATGTCCGGAACGTGTGTCCCCTTTGTTTCATTTAACGGAAAATGCCTTGCGAGGAACACGGGCATGATGTTTGATATAATAAGCGAACTTGTGTTGAAATATGATTTTTCCGATCTGACCCGTTTAAAGAATCTGCTTCTTGAATACAGGGCAGGGCTTGAATCAATGGTAGTCCCCGGCGGCCACAGGCTGGCTCTCTCGCTGGCTTCAAGGAATTTTTCAAATACTTCCGCTTTGAGTGAAAAGTGGCATGGAATTCACCAGCTTCTGTATATTAAGAATTTAACTGAAGATCTTTCCGAAGATAATTTAAGAAGAATTGCACAGGATCTCGCCCTGGTAATTTCAGAGATCATGACAAAAAGTAATTTGAAAACAGCCCTTATCGGTGACAATACCGCGCTCACAGAAGCACTTCCCCATGTTCTTTCCATGCTGGAAGGACTTGCCGCTGAAGGCCGTAGCGGGTTTTCATTGGTAAATGTTTCAACTGAGAATGATTTGCCGAAAGAAGGATGGAGTACTTCGACATCCGTATCTTTCGTAGCATATGTTTTTGACGCCGTTCAACTGGAGCATGAAGATGCTCCTCTGCTTGCGGTTATCAGCAAGCTTCTTAAATCAATGTACCTGCACCGTGAGATACGGGAGAAGGGGGGAGCATACGGCGGTTTTTCAATTTACAATTCAGAGGAAGGCCTCTTCTCTTATGCTTCATACAGGGATCCGCACATATTAAACACTCTTAAGATTTATGAGGGAGCTCAGGCTTTCATAAGACCGGGAAACATCGCGGACGAAGATGTGAAAGAAGCCATTCTCCAGGTCTGTTCCGAAACAGACAGGCCGGATCCTCCGGGGCCTGCTGCAAGAAAAGCATTTTACAGAAAAATTGTAAATCTTTCGGATGAGCTGAGGATGCGCTTTAAAAGCGGGGTGCTTTCGGTTACACGCGAAAAAGTGATAGATGCCGCAGGCAGGTATCTCATTGTAAAGAATAACAGGTGTGGAATCGCAGTGATATCGGGCGAAGATAATCTCAAATCGGCTAATGAACAGCTTGCCGGCTCTCCGCTTAAGCTATTTAGAATATGAAAGGAATAAGGCTGAAGGCTGATAGGCTAAAGGCGGAAGGCAGGGATAAGTAATCAGTGATCAGGGTAAAACATGCTTTTCCTGACAACTGACATCAGGTGAAAGATAAGGTTTTTCACTTGAATCCTTGAAACCTCGGCCCCTCGAATCCTTTATTAACTCTGAAAGAGATCCTCAAGACGCTTCCGGACGGCTTCGCTGATGGATCCTTTCTCCTTGGCAATCTCGACAGTATAAAGCCCTAATGTCTTGTAAAGGGAAAGAAGTTGGGGCGTTTTGGACCCTATTTCGGAAAGGTGCTTTTCAATTATCTGAATATCGCCTCTTGCAATCGGCCCTGTCAGCGCATTCTGGATACCCATTTTCTCTACGTTTGAAATAGTCCCTTCGATCAGGGGTTTTAGTCCTCTTAAGGCGTCCTCTCCGGTTACCCCGGCAAGCTTTATAAGGCTTAAGGAAAGATCAAGGAGTGTTACAAGATAATTTGATGCAACAACCGCAGAGGCATGGTAAAGCATTTTTGCTTCGGTTTTTATGGTAACACAGTATGAACCAAGGTCCTCTGTAACATGTTTTGCGGCGTCGACAGCTTCTCTGTCGCCTTCGACGGATGTTACTATGCCTGAAAACGGATTGAATTCGTATTCGGTTGAGGCAAAGCTTTGCAGGGGATGCATCGATCCGATATTTGCCCCGCAGGTTTTTGCGGACATTAATTCTGTCGAAGAGAGGGCGCCGCTGCAATGAAGTACAACGGAACCGGATTTGAAGCCGTTCTTTTCTGAAATGCTGTCGCAGGCCTCTTTTATTGTTCCGTCTGGTGTTGTTATGAAGACGATATCCGCCTTCCGCGTCGCTTCCCAGGCGATATCTGTGAAATTGACGGAACCGATAAGGTCCGCCACTCTTTTTGCCGAAGATATGCTTTTGCTGGCAAGACCGGCCGGGATGTAGCCTGCTTCCGCAAGGTATTTCGCAAGGGCTGTGCCGACTCTGCCGCAACCTACTATTGCAAATGAGAGTTTCATTTATTTATTCCCTTTTTTTATACAGCGAGAGGTGATATTTATAATCAGGTAATA
>JAHJQU010000179.1 GCA_018819005.1 Pseudomonadota bacterium
AAAAGAAGTGACGGCCTGGTTCAAGCAGGAATATCCCGAAGGCATAAAAGCCTGGACCGCCGCGCTCCAGGCCGGCGGCTTCCAACTCCTCCGCCGCCTCCGAAAAACCCCCTTCTCCGGCGCCCTCCTGGCCGAAAAACGATAATCCATGCCTATTATAGACTTACGTCAAAGTAATAGAAAGCTGTTTCCCGACGATACGATATTTCCATTACTTATGCGTTTATCAATAATTTCCATTCACATTTAATAAATTGGCCGGGGCGGGGTCTATAGCCTACGCCCCGCCGCTCCCCCCTTGCCTTTTAGCTAATTACATGCTATACTATTACCAATATGGGAACAAATATAGTGGCAACCCGCGATATTCAGTAAAATATGAAATTATTAGGCATAAAGCTATTACACGACTTTAAAAAAAAGTATGCCGAAGCTCGATCTCAACTTGAGGCATGGCAAATAGAAGTCGAAGAAGCGCAATGGGCCACACCTCTCGACATCAAAAAAAGATATCCAAAGGCTAGACTCCTATCAAATCAGCAAGTAGTTTTCGATTTTTGTTGGAACAAATACAGGTTGCTGGTACTGATAAGTTATAAAAACGGAATAGTATTGATTAAGAAGGTAGGCACACATAAGGAATATGATAATTGGGGAACATATTAAATAAAAATATGAACACTATCAGAGTAATAAAAACTGAAAAAGACTATGAGGAAGCGCTCAAATTTGTTGAAATGCTAATGAGCCACGATCCCGATCCGGAATCGGAAAAAGGAGAACAACTCGACCTTCTTAGTACTCTCATCAAAGATTACGAAACGAGAATGTTTCCAGAAACACTCCCCACCCCTATTGATGCAATCAAATTTCGAATGGAGCAAGCAAATCTCAGGCCATCTGACCTTGTTCCCTACATTGGGAGCCGGAGTAGAGTATCTGAAATCCTTTCAGGTAACCGTAAGCTAACTGTTGAGATGATGAGAGCACTCGTGACAGGTCTGGCTATTCCCGCAAAAGCACTTTTGAAAGAACCAGAAAACAGTGAGGATTCCATATACAGTAATTGGGGCACTACACTGTTAAAGGAGATGTGGAACCGTGGTTATTTTGGCAAAAAGATTTTAACCAATACCAACGGGAAAGAACTCTTGCAAGATTTCTTCTTAAATATTGCCTCTCCTCTGCAAATTCAAGGAATGTTACGGAAGTCTAATTATAGATCTTCCCCACTTACAGACAAACATGCACTAGCCGCTTGGGCTGCTCATGTGTTCAAAGAAGCTAAAAAGATCGCAGCCCTCAAAAAGTATAAACCTGGAACTATTAATCTTAATTTTATGCAAAAGCTGGCGAAATTAAGTTCTGAAGAAAATGGCCCCATGCTAGCTCAAAAGCACTTAAAGAACTACGGGATCATATTAATCGTTGAACCCCACTTTCCCAAAACCTATTTAGATGGCGCAACAATTCTGATTATTAAAGACAACCCGGTTATCGGATTGACTCTTAGACATGATAGATTAGACAATTTCTGGTTCACCTTAATGCATGAATTGGCACATATTGCTCTGCATTACGACCTTGGAATCAGTCTTTTTTATGATGAGATAGAGGGTGTACAAGCAATTACTATAGACGACAAAGAGCTAGAGGCCGACGCCTTGGCAGAAGAATCTCTTTTACCAGCCGCCAAATGGGACATCAGTCCAGCCAGACTCATACCCTCATCTTTGGCAGCAGATAGTTTAGCTAAAGAACTTGGTGTGCATAGAGCCATTATTGCCGGGCAAATCCGGCACAAAGGTAATAAATACACTTACCTAAATAAAATCGTAAATGAAGAAAAGGTTAGAGAATATTTCTCTGATGGAAAATGGAATAAATAATATGTTCAATTCAAGGCATTATGTGCCAATATTAAAATGGAAGCGCGCAGAACAAGGCGCACTCAAGGAGTTGGAAGAAAAACACAAGAAGTATATTACTCCTTTGATTCAATTCGTAATGCCTAAATATCAGCCTCAGGATAAATTAGAATCTGTTGTTGCAAAATTCGAGAAACAATTGCCCGAAATCCCGGGAAGGATAGTGGAAATCTGGGGAAAGGCCCCAATCTTTATTGACTCTAGTTTATTATTCACCACACAACTGAAAGCCAAGAGTCTCAACACCATCTCGCGAGATGGCCATAGATTTGGCGCTGTTTTAATTCCAATCATACACATTAATGATGAGCTTCATCTTAAAAAATCTGTTTGGTCTGTTGCAAGAAAGACCAAGAGTGGTCTATGCGTTAGGTTAATATGCTCTGATTTCTCCGACATGCCCAGGTTAGGGGATAAGATTGCCGAACTTCTTTCGTCTAGTGGTTTAGCCGAAAGAGATATTGATTTACTGATAGACATTAAAGAAATTGAAGAAACTGACGGGAAATTTGCAAAATATATCAAGCTCAGCCAGGATATCCCCAACTTGTTGAAATGGCGAACAGTCACCTTTGCAAGTGGATCTTTCCCAGAAGATCTTTCTCGATGCAAGCTTGATGAAGAAAATCTTATCCCGCGTGTTGGCTGGAAGAATTGGAAAGAACAAGTGAGTGGAAACGCATTAAAGAGAAAACCGACATTTGCTGACTATACAATACAATATCCAATTTATAAAGAATCCCTACAATTTTACCACCCGACAACAAGTATCAAATACACTTTAGAGAATGAGTGGTGGGCACTAAAAGGCCGGAAGCACAAATTTGATATTTACCTTGCTAATGCCAACCTTTTAGCAAAAGATACACGTTTTTATGGAAGCAACTTTAGTTCCGGAGACAAATACATCTCCGATAAGGCTCGACATTTTAATGTTTATATTAAAAACAAATCAATAGGGGGCACCGGCAGCACTGAAACCTGGCTACGAGCCGGGATTAACCACCATTTAGCACTAGTGGCGCATCAGGTCGCCACTCTGACCTAAAAAATATTCTTTCTCTTACTTTCGCTTTAAGTGTTTTTTTATTAAAGACTTTTGACAATTTTTCGTAAATATATTCCCTGGACTTTGAATATAGGCCATTGGCCTCTCCAACTTCTTCCAAAATTCGCAGTGCCTCTTCTCTCCATAAAAGCCTTGCCACAGAAACACTATCCTGCTCTTTATTGCTCTCCCCTTTTCGAATGAGACTAAAAACAATATTGCCATTTACATCAGTTTTTGCGACCATAATGCCCCACCAGTCTGGCACCATGTTTATGGCGTCGTATAAATGACTTTTACCAACCACTAAAGTAACCTTATCAAACACAGAATTAAATACATTTATCTGCCCTGGCAATCGCTGTAAAGTATCCTGATCACTTTTAATTTCATAGCCGTGCAAGATTCCGTTTACAACAGCAATATCAATCCTGGCATCACCATGGTGGACGCCCAATTCTTCTATTACTCGCACTCTTTTATCTTTTGCATGCACAGTTTCCAGGCCCCTCTTTAGAGCAGAGCGTATTACCAAATCATTTGTCGGGATTACTTTATACACGGTATTTTTACCTTTTTATAGAAAAGGTTGGCGAAGACGTCTTTGTATCGATTATACCATACCTTCTAGGGGAAAAGGTACGCTGCTACCTTCGCCTTTGCTACCTTCGCCTTATTGAGGACCTAGTGCTGGATTTTGAGCGCGCGGACCTGGACCTGAACTGGCCCGGCCTGATGAAGAACTGCGCCGCCCATTACGGCGCTTCCTGGGAGCGCAGGAAAAAAGAAGTGACGGCCTGGTTCAAGCAGGAATATCCCGAAGGCATA
>JAHJQU010000180.1 GCA_018819005.1 Pseudomonadota bacterium
AATCCTTTCGCTTATGTTGTCCCGAACCGGCTCTCCTTTTCTGATTGTATACAGGTGCTTGGCTGGTATATGGCCATCTTCTATAATACCCTTGTCTTCAAAATGAAATGAAGGACCTCCCTTCCTGCAGCATGTACCGCATCTTTTACATTCTTTTAAGCTCATGGTCTATTAGTTCGTCTTTAGTATATCGTACTTCGTACTTCGAATCCGCCTGAGGCGGAAAGAGGCACGAAGCCGCAGAGATTATTCTTTAAATCTTCGAGTCCTTGTATGATTCTTTCGATGTCCGATATTCGATATTCGATATACGTTCTGTCCCTTTACGCCTCTTGCCTCCCCGCTCTTACCACAAGAATCAGCGAGAGAATGGAAGAGACAACAAAACAGGCGCCCATCGCATAAAACACGGATTCAAGACCGTAATTATCCGCGAGATATCCGGAAACCGCGGCTGCTGTCGACCCGATTCCAAAAGTCACAAAAAAGTGAATGCCGTAACCTATTCCATGACGTTTTTTGGGCAGATAATTAGAAAGAAGAAAATTCTGCATCGGCTGGGTTGAAAAATAAAAAAAAGCGTAAAGGATTGCCGAGATAATTAAAATCAATCCCGAGCTTTTTGCCATTATAAAAACAAAAAATGTCCCGAAAATAATGGCGCATGAATATATATTTTCAGGCCTGAACCGATTCTACGAGACGTCCGCCGAAATATTGCCCTAAAGCCCCGGAAACAAGCGCAAGGGTTGCAACACTTCCTCCGAGAGTGACTTTATTTAATGTCAAAAAGCCAAAATGTATTTTTTCCCCCATATAGGCCGGAAGAAAAGTCATAATCCCCTTGTATGTGAGCCCGAGAGCTGCCGCTGAACAATAAAAAACAATCAGTTTGAGATAAGAGATCTCCTTCTCTGGTCTGTTTTTATCATCAGGAGATTCCGCTGTGAATGCAGATTTTGCCGGTACCGAAAAAGAATAAACAGCAGCGGCAATACCCATAAAACCGAAAATTACATGAGGGACTCTCCATCCCATGTTTGAGCCAAACCAAGCGGAAAGCACAGGAACAGAAGCAACTCCGAGGCTGCCTGCTATACCATGAATACCAAAGGCCTTTCCCTTTTCCCGGATAGACTGGCTTATGAGCGTATTTGAAGCCGGATGGTACATGCTGCAGAAAAGTCCGATAAAACCCATTATAATTCCATAGGCTAAAAGCGACGGAATAAAAAATACAAGAGCCGAAAGAAAGCCTGCCCCGAAAAGAAAAAATGTAACGAGGCGGCGCGGCCCCAATTTATCGGCTAAAAACCGGCGGGCAGCGAACCTATTCCAAAGGCATATGAAAAAACTGAAACTATTATCCCAAGGTGAAAATAATCCGTTGCAAAATCAGCTATCAGCAAAGGTATCAGGGGAGGCAGCACACCTTCGAACAAATGCACAAGGCTGTGAGATGCCGTTGTAAGCCCCATTATCTTTTTTTCTTCACGATTCATCAAATTGAGTTCCCTGTTTCTGTAATAGCCTGAAGACTGTTAGTAACTTCAGACTTCAGCCTGCTCTTTCTGCCTTTGCCTCTTGCCTTTCGCCTCAATAAACTTCCGGTCTTCTGTTCGGCAGAAAATAGCTCATCTTATTATTGCGTACCTTTTCCAGATCTTCCGCTCTGAGATCCGCAATAATCATTCCTTCCTTTCCGCTTGTGTTCTTTTCAATAACTTCACCCAAAGGACTGATCACCATGCCTGTACCCGGAAATTGCAGGCCGGCGGAATTTTCTCCGCACTGGTTGCATGCCACTACAAAAAGGCCGTTGTCGAAAGCTCTTGCAGTAAGGTGGCGCATCCACGACCTGTGTTTTTCAGCGGCTGTCCCCCTTGGAGAAGCGTGCGGTATGAATATAACATCGGCTCCCATAAGCGCCATTTTCGTCGAAAGTTCAGGAAAGTGTGCATCGTAGCAAAGCTGAATTCCAAATTTAATACCTTCTGCTTCAAACAGAGGGACTTCATTTCCGGGTGTAAACATGCCTGTTTCAAAAGGCGCAATATGCAGCTTCCTGTAAACGCCTGTATATCCGCCAGGTTTTATAACAAGGTGGCTGGCATATATGCGGCCTGCTCTGTCTATTTCTGCCATACCGGCAAGTATTGTGATGCTGTAATCTGAAGATATGCCGGCAAGTTTTCCCGTAATCTCACCGGGTATCCTTTCTGATACCACGGCAATCCTTCCGTCTGTCCCATATCCTGTAACATTCAATTCCGGAAAACATATTATCTCAACACCTGTTTCCTTTGCAGACCTTACCCATTTTTCCATGGATTCTATATTACGGGAGGGTTCATACGATTCGGAATGGAAAATAACTGCGGCTATCCTGATATCTTTCATAAGTCAAAATGAGCCTTAATTTTGAAAACCTTTGTCGCGGGAAGATTGATAATCTCATTTACCCCGGTTTCTTTCGATATATGTTTCAGATTTGTATTAATCTCTTTCATGGAAGGTGCAATAAATGTAAACCAGACGTTGAAACTTCCGTCCCTCAGATAATTATGTGTCACGCCGGGATACCGGTTTATTATTTTTGCAAAGGATTCCATCTTTTCTTCAGGCACAACCGCAGCGCAAAGGGTGCTCACAAAACCCAGCTTTTCAGGCACAAAGTTTCCCCCTATCCGGCGGATTATCCCGTTTTTCTTAAGCTTTTTAAGCCTTTTAATAACGTCATCTTCAGCAAAACCAAGCCTGTCTGCAATAACAAGATAAGGCCTTGATGATATTGGAAAATTTGATTGAATGAGATTCAATATTGCCTTGTCCGTCTCATCAAGCACTGTTGTTTCCTTCATTTTATTAGACTGAAGACTTTTAGCAACTTCAGACTTCAGCCTGCTCTTTCCTGCTCTGCTCCTCACGCCTAACGCCTTTCGCCTCGTGCCTAATCCCAAATCATCTTAACATGCACTTTCCTTGTTCTTGGTCCGTCAAATTCGCAGAAAAAAATCCCCTGCCATGTTCCAAGCAGAAGTTTTTTATTTTCAAACGCGACGAACTCTGAAGCACCGACAAGAGTGGCTTTGACATGCGCCGGAGAATTTCCTTCCAGATGTCTGTATCCGGCTTCCCATGGAACAATTTTATTTAATATCATCAGAATATCGGATTTAACATCAGGATCCGCGCTTTCGTTTATTGTAACTGCCGCTGTTGTATGAGGGACATAAATCATGCACAGGCCGTATTCCATGCTCTTCCCGGCACACGAAGCAGAAACAGCTTCCTGGATTTTTGCCGTTATATCAACCAGTTCTGTTTTTTGACTGGTTTTTACCGTAAGAATCATCGGAACTTCCTTAAAAAAACAAAAGGCCCTGCTTTTTCTGCAGAGCCTTTTGAATAAATGTATAATCCGTCACTTTTAATCTGTTAGACGCAGCCTGTCGGTTTAGGAAGACCGGCCATTTTACATGCTCCCTTACCAGGACCTGAGGGGAAAAGCTCATAAATATGTTTCAGTTTAAAACCTGTAACTTTAGAAAGAACACGAACCATCGGCGCAATTCCGTTCTTCTCATAATATTCACGGAGTACCCTAATAACATCCTGATGTTCTGCGGTCAATTCATCTATGCCCTCTTCCTTTTTCACAAACTGAACCCAATCCTGTGACCAGTTTGTATAGTTATCAATGAAACCGTCCTCATCCGTTACAAACGTTTTTCCACCAAATTGTACTTCCGGCATTGAATTTCCTCCTTTTCGTTTAATTATTTTCTCGGCTTACAGCCTGTTTTGCTTTTGGTAAATGTCAGAGGTTTCATTAATTTATTAGGTCTTCAATGTCAACATAAAATATGATTTAAACTATCAGGACCCTTTTCGAGTCCATCAGTATTGACGGCTTCGTAAAAAGTCATTCTGCTGTGTTGCACTTCATCTTTCGTCATTGCAGCGTACGAAAAGTACGCTTCATTCCTCGAGATTCGTGCGCCTTGCATAATGAGCTTTTTACTTTGCCGTCTGACTTTTGACTTTTTACGAAGCTGTCAATATTCTCTTGGCGTTGCATTCAGCTGTGCAAGAGTGAAAACAGGGCCGTCCTTGCAGACGAATTCCTTTCCTATATTGCACCTTCCGCACATCCCTATTCCGCACTTCATCCTGTTTTCAAGGGACATTATTATATGGTCATGCCCGTATCCAAGCTTGTCAAGAACAGGCTGGGTGAACTTGATCATGACAGGCGGCCCGCAGATAATTGCATATGTATCAGCGTCAGCGTTGGGAGCCTTCTTTTCGGTTATTGCAGGCACAAAACCCACATTATATTTCCAATCAGGATCATTTACCGCATCAACCGTGATATGCATATTTATGTCATCGCGCTTTTCCCATGCGGCAAGTTCATCCCTGTAAAGAAGCATGCCGGGTGTACGGGCGCCGTATATGACATTAATATTTTTGAATTTCTTGCGGTTAGCAGGATCCAGCATGAAAATTATTGAGGAACGTAACGTCGTAAAGGCAAAACCGCCTCCTATTATAACAACGTTTTTCCCCTCAAGAGTATCCCATGGATATGAATTACCAAGGGGCCCCCTTATGCCCATAATATCCCCGACCTTCATTGAATGAAGATATGAAGATACAAGCCCGACCTTGTTTACAGTAAATTTGACAAAGCCCTTTTCAGTGGGAGATGAGGCAATACCTATCGGTATTTCCCCTTTCCCTGTTACCGAAAGCTCCGCAAACTGCCCGGCCCTGTAAGAAAATTTATCTTCATCGCCCGGGTTCAAAAAAACAAACTTGAATGTTTTAAGATTCCTGTCTTCCGTTTCAGTAATTATTTCATCTATACATACAGGATAAGGCATATATGGATTTAGCACTTTAATACCCCCCTTTTATCACTTTGCTGGGCAAGCGCAGGCTTTTGGATCATAACTGTTCATCATGTCACAGACCCTGCGTATATCAATGTTAACCGGACATGAGCGAATGCAGCGGCCGCAGCCGACGCACTGAATTCCATTATCATACTTGTCGACGTAATATTTCAGTTTATGCATGAATCTCTGGCGTACCCTTTGAAGCTTTGTACCCCTTGGATTATGCCCTGTTCCATGAATTGTAAAAAGGGGAAACATGCAGCTGTCCCAGTTTCGCATGCGCACACCCGAACATCCCGAATTTTCATCCTGGATATCAAAACACCAGCACGTCGGACAAAGGTATGTGCATGTTCCGCAGTTAATGCAGGCAAACGAGACATCTTCCCAGAAAGGAGCTTCATATAGCTCTGTTGTCTTCTTGTCTTTAAGCTGGTCTGTTGCGACAGAGGAGCCTATTTTGGACCCGGCTTCTTTCCCAAGAGCCGCAATTTTGTCAGGAGCACCTCCATCAGCCTCGGTTTTCCATCCGGCCGCATTTAACAGGTTTTCTCCCTTTGACGTGATCACTTTCGCATAATAGCAATCGCCCTCATCAACAAGGAGCACGTCCAGACCTTCTTCATTAAAAGGGCCGGAGCCGGCCGTAGTACAAAAGCAGGTGGAGCATGGATTATTACAGGCATACCCGACAAATGTTGTGGCTTCGTATGATCTGATCCAGTAAGGATCCTTATATTCAGGGGTATCAAAGTTGCGCTTTACAAGCAGAAAAGAGGCCGCGTCACAAGGCCTGATCCCCAATACAGCCTTTGGCGAATAATCTTTTGCTGCATCTTTTAATATATGATGCTCAGCATCTTTTTCATCCAGAGAATATTCAAACATAACCTCGGACTGAGGATAGACCACCGATTTCGGGGAAACACGTGTGTTAAAAAAATTCAGATCCGGTAATTCTCCCTTTTCAAGCGCTTTGAAATCATGAAATGCATCACCCTTGACCGGACCATACAAACGGTAAGAACTCTGAATTTTCCCTATTCCGCCGGCCCAGTCATTTTTATCGATTTTAATAACCTTCATAGCAATACCTTATTTATGTTGCGGGTTAATTATTTGTAACTACTCAGCCGCAGATATACGCTGATCATCACTGATATTTTTTCTTTTATTATCATATACAGTAACTACTCAGGTTCTTTAGGCTGAAGGCTGTTAGCTAAAAACCTACAGTCTATCCACCTGAGCAGTTACTTATTTCTTTGTATTTAAGCCTATCTGCGTTCATCTGCGTGAATCTGTGGCTGAATTATTTAATAAAATCGCCCGGATCAGCCGGTTTATAGGTATCAAGCGGCGGCCTCTGATCCGGAGATAGTCCGGCTTCCCAGCCAAACATATCCAGGCAGTCCTTGTTGAGCTTGCTGGTAAACTGCCGGACTTTTATTCCGACCGGGCATGCCCTCTCGCACGCGCCGCAATCGGTGCAACGACCTGCGCAATGGTATGCCCTCAGAAAATGAAAGGTCCGGGTGTCGATTTCATCCTGACCCTTGCCACACCACTGGGGTCGTGATTCATCCACAAAACAGGTGGGACAGTAGCACAGGGGACAGGCGTTCCGACAGGCATAGCACCGGATGCACGGAGAAATCAGATCCTTGAAATACTCCCATTTTTCCGGTGCGGTCATGGCTTCGATCCGGCGGACATCGGCGTATCTGTCAACATCTTTCTGCTCCTCAACCAGAGGACCGGCCAGTTCATCATAAATAACGGGATTACGGTGAATGCAGAGCTCACAGTTTTCCTGAAGCAGATCGGATTTCTTCAGGCTGGTCTCCACACCCCGGCTTTTGACCCGGAGGATGTTGTCTTCTTCTGTTATATCATCAATACCGTTTTCAAACATCCCGGCAACTTTCCGTTTATCTATCATTCCCTTGCACGGAATGCCGATGATTACCAGTTTTTCCCGCTTGATCTTGTTCTCAATAATGTGGGTTACGATATTCCTTGAATCACATCCCTTGGCAACAATCCCTATCTTTTCCTTCCTGTCGGTAAGATAATTGGCCAGGTTGATTCCGCAGTTACTGTCCCAGACAAGCGTTGACAACTCACCGGAGTTCTTCACGAAACAGGGTTCATTCATCATGGGTATGGTTCCTTTACGGAAACCTATAATCATATCCACCCTGCCCTCATCCAAAAGCCGTTTAGATATTTCCCTTATCTTATCAATATATCCTAACATGTTAAGCTACCTTAGCTGCTTTCTTAAAATTATTATTAGGTCCCAGGGCCTTTACAGTCGCCGTAACATCCTTCACCACTTCAACAAACTTGGTTGATTCAGCGGAGGAAATCCAGGAAAAACTCAACCTGCCGGGTTCAACACCCATATGTTCCATAAGATTATTGAAAAGTCCGAATTTTCTGCGGGCATAATAATTACCTTCCAGGTAATGGCATTCGCCAGGATGTCACCCGGACACCCAGACACCGTCAGCCCCCTGCATGAGGGCCGCAAGAAAAAACTTGGGGCTCATACGCCCGGTGCATGGTATTCTGATGACCCTGATGTTCGGCGGATACTCCATCCTTCCGACACCCGCAAGGTCAGCGGCTCCGTAGCTGCACCAGTTGCATAAAAAACTCGCTATTTTCGGTTCCCAGTCTGACATCTTTTCTCTCTCCTTTATAAATATATCCTGCCCATCAAACAGCCTTGTTTAATTCATATATCTGGGCAAAAATCTGGTCATTGTCAAAACCTTTGAGTCTTATGGCGCCGGATCTGCATGATGCCACGCATAAACCGCATCCTTTGCATAAGACAGGGTTTATCTGCGCCTTGCCCGGGAAAAACCTGGCTGTCTCTTCAATAAAAGAAGGAGCAGAGTACGGACATATCGAAACGCAGACTCCGCATGAACTGCACACAGCGGGCATGGTTTCGGCTATTGTTCCGCTAGTATGGATTTTTTTCCGGGCAAGAAGCGTAACCGCCCTTGATGCCGCAGCCATTCCCTGGGCTATTGATTCATCAATAGGCTTCGGGTAGTGCGCAAGGCCGCACAGAAACACTCCATCGGTTGCAAATTCAGACGGGCCGAGCTTTGCGTGCCGCTCAATGAAGAACCCGTCATCATTAACAGGAACCTTGAAGAAATTGGCAAGCTTCTCATCCCTGTTCGGAATAACTGCGGTTGCAAGGGTAACGAGATCGGCTTCAATCTCGATAGGGCGGCCAAGTATATGGTCGGTAACCCCGACCTTTATTTTTCCGCCTTCAAGCCTGACTTCGGGCTTTTTGTCCACCGAATATCTTACTAAAATAACGCCCTTTTCCCGGGCTTTCTTATACAGGTATTCACGCTCGCCATAAGTCCTTATGTCCCTGTAAAGAACATAGACATTCATATCAGGATTTATGCTTTTAAGTTCTATGGCATTATCGATTGAATGTGTGCAGCAAACCCTCGAGCAGTATTGCCGGTCAGGCTCCCTTGATCCAACGCACTGTATGAAAACGGCGGATTCGGCTTTTTTAAGAGAAGGATCCTTTTCAATGAATTTTCTGTCAAGCTCAAGGCTCGTCATTATACGGGGGTCTTTGCCGTAATGGTATTCCGAAGGCTTGAAAGCGCTTGCGCCAGTTGCGATAATCGCTATTCCGTGCTCTATTACATCTGCATTGCCGTTTGAGGAAACAGTTGATTTGAAGTTTCCGACAAAGCCTTCAACATTTGTGATGGCGGCATCGAGGTGGACATGAATTCTCCCGTCCTTTTTTATCTCATCGGCAAGGCCTGAAAGCTTTTGTGCCACATCCTCGCCTTTCGGGGTCCTGAAAATATTGAGAGCCTGGCCGCCAAGGGACGAGCCTTTCTCAATTATATGGGTTTCATATCCCTGTTTCGCAAGGCTCCTCGCAGCAGACATTCCGGCGATTCCACCACCGATTACAACAGCAGTCTGGTTAACCTCAAGTTCCGCTTCCTTTAAAGACTCCATGAGCGCAACCTTCGCTACAGCCATTCTGACAAGATCTATTGCCTTTTCGGTAGCAAGCTCGGGATTGTTCTTATGCACCCATGAA
>JAHJQU010000181.1 GCA_018819005.1 Pseudomonadota bacterium
AGCATCTTTGACAGGCAATAAAGTCATGACAGCAACGAGCGGCCCCGGTTTTTCACTTATGCAGGAGGCCCTCGGGTATGCGGTTATGGCTGAAATTCCCTGCGTGATCGTAAATGTCCAGCGCGGGGGGCCTTCAACAGGCAACCCTACCCATGTGAGCCAGGGTGACGTAAACCAGGCAAGGTGGGGAACACATGGAGATCATGCCATAATCGCTCTTACAGCATCAAATCACCAGGATATATTCTCCGTAACAGTAGACGCATTCAACATGGCCGAAACTTACAGGACTCCTGTTATTCTTCTTTTCGACGAAATCATAGGGCACATGCGCGAACGCCTTGTAGTTCCTGAAAAAGGAGAGCTTCCAATTGTTGAGCGGCTCAGGACTTCCGTAAAAAGAGGTGTTGATTATCATCCCTACCTGCCGAGGGAAGACGGCCGCCTCCCGATGTCTGACTTTGGCGGAATCCACCGGTTTAATGTCACGGGTCTTTTTCATGACATGTGGGGATTTCCTTCAAGCGACCCGGCTATTGTTCACGGACTTCTCCGCCATCTTGTCGATAAAATCATGAACAATGAAAACACCATTGCAAGGTATAAAGAATATTTTCTTGAGGATGCAAGGACCGTCTTTGTTTCATACGGCTCTTCGGCACGCTCTGCCCTTCATGTGGTCAAAAACAGGAGAGCAAGGGGAGAGAGCCTCGGGCTTCTTGAACTCCAGACACTGTGGCCCTTTCCTGCCCAGATTGTGCGGGAAAAATGCGCAAAAGCAACAAGCGTAATAGTTGTTGAAATGAATATGGGACAGGTGCTTCAACAGGTTAAAATGGCCGTTGACAAGCCTGAAAATGTATATCTTGCAAACAGTATCGACGGGGCGCTGATAACTCCGACCGATATCAGAAACATAATGCGGCTGATCAGGGGTATGGGGGTATAGGACATGGCAACAAAAGATTACATAAGAGAGAGATTCTTTCCCCACATGTGGTGTCCGGGATGCGGTCACGGCATTGTTTTAAACGGCCTTATAAGAGCCGTTGAACAGCTTGGAATAGAGAAGAGTGATATTGTAATGGTTTCAGGCATAGGCTGCTCATCAAGGATTTCCGGCTATCTTGATTTTCACACCCTCCATACGGTTCATGGCCGGGCACTTGCTTTTGCAACAGGAATAAAAATGAGCAGGCCTGAACTTAATGTCATTGTTCCAATGGGTGACGGGGACGCCCTTGCGATAGGCGGGAATCATTTCATACATGCCGCGCGCAGGAACATAGACATGACCGCAATAATCATGAATAACCGGATATACGGAATGACGGGAGGGCAGTACTCACCTCTTTCAGGCTACGGCACGCTTGCGACAACAGCACCCTACACAAACATCGACCATTCATTTGATATTGTTAATCTTGCAATAGCCGCAGGTGCGACATTCGTGGCACGCACCACGACATATCACGCCCAGCAGCTTCCTGAGATTATTAAAGAGGCTATTGTTCATAAGGGTTTTTCGGTGGTGGAAATTCTCTCCCAGTGTCCGACTTACTTTGGGAGAAAAAACAAGGAAGGCGGCGCCGTTGAAATGATGGAGCGTATGAAGGAAAATACAACTCCGATCGGTTCAAAGGCAAAGCAGGAGAATCAGAGCCTCATTGAGAGAGGTATTTTCATAAAAAAAGATATGCCTGAATATTGCAGCGAATACGGCAAAATCATCGAAAGGGCGATGAAGGGGAAGTAATCATGGAAAGAGTCAGGATTGTATTTTCGGGTTCCGGCGGTCAGGGAGTGATTACCGCCTCTATAATAATTGCCGAAGCAGCCGTGCTTTATGAAAACCTTGTCGCGGTTCAGTCCCAGTCTTACGGAGCTGAAGCCAGAGGCGGCGCGACAAAATCAGATGTTCTTATATCAGATTCCGAAATAAATTTCCCAAAGGTAACGCATCCCAATATTCTTGTTTGCCTGACTCAGGAAGCATATCATAAATTCTCACCCATTATCCGCCCCGGGGGTCTTCTTATTACCGATACCCGCTTTGTCAAAACTCATAAAAAAGTCGACGCGCGCCAGAGAGAACTTCCAATGTATCAGACGGTCATGGATCAAATAGGTAAACCGGTTGTTTTCAATATATGCATGCTCGGAGCCGTAATCGGAATAATGGAAGTAGTAAGGCCCGAATCGATAATGAAGGTGCTTGAGAAAAGGATACCGGCAGGTCTTATTGATATTAACAGGAAAGCTCTTGAGCTGGGAATAAAACTGGGAGAACCGTATAAGGGATGAGGCATGAGGAGAGAGGCTGCAGGGGAAAAACAGTGACCGGTGATCAGTTATCAGTAATCAGGGGTCAGGGATCGGTCATCAGTGATCAGTAATCAATTACCAGATATCAGGAACCAGAAACCAGAAACCAGTCCCGCCGGAATATATATCCATATCCCATTCTGCGTAAGAAAATGCCATTATTGTGATTTTTATTCCATTGCAGACCATTCGCTTGTTAAAGAATTTGTCGATGCTCTGATACTTGAAATGGAGATGTACAGTGAAATCGGGCTTCTATTTGATACCCTGTACATCGGCGGCGGCACCCCTTCGGTTCTCGAATCAGCAGAGATAGACAGAA
>JAHJQU010000182.1 GCA_018819005.1 Pseudomonadota bacterium
AGAAAAAGGGTATTCCGGATGTCACGAGTGCGACGAATTTCCATGTCAGCATATTGAAAATTTCCCCATGACTGTTGGTAAAAGGGTGATTTTGCGGGCTATTCCGTACTGGCGAGAGGTCGGTACTGAAAAGTGGATTCAGGATGAAGAAGCCCGCTATATTTGTCCCGACTGCGGCAACAAAGTTTTCAGGGGCGTTGTAATATGTAATCAGTGTAAAGCTAAGTTGGATCTGGACTAGTTTTTTGATCTGTTGGGTTGGCCCGACCCCGGAAGACCTCTTTTGCCAAACCTTCAAGTCTTAAAAGTTTGTCAGCATTGAGCGCTGATGCTTCACTTCGTGTTACTTGAACCCTCATAGAGTCACCAACTTTTTTGGAGGTGATCTTCTTCATGCCGTTTTTCCTTATTATCCCGTTCTGACGCATTGTCGAACCCTTCTTGCCACTGGCAGAAAAACTTTCCTGTGAAACCTGTTTTATCGAGAAATGGAAATAAATGGTTGCAAAATAATTTTCGTGATATTATGTATTATTTAAAATATTTATGTCGTATCTGCCCGGCGAGTCAACCATGAATCGCCAAGACAACGGATAAATCGACATTGTCCAGCCTTGAAGATATCTTGTTAGTAGTGGGGTTATCTTGAAACTGTAGAATTACTTGTTGGGCAGGAGATTAGTCATGAATGAAACCATGCAAGGCGTGATAGTTGGAGGTGCCATCGCCATTCTAACGACCCTTGTGACTCTTTCTTTTCAGTACAGACAATGGAAGAAGGAAAGGAAAATCGAACATCTCAAGAATAGGCGCAGTCAATTTGAGCAGATGTTCTCGGTAATCATGAAGCACGAGAATTTCGGCGGAGAACCATTGACCGATGCATACTATTTATGCCCGGAAAAAGTGAAAAGGGCTTATGATAAATACCGTAGCCTCGGTGAGATGTCAGATGATGATAGGATAAGCCACGAAATTTCTATTGAAATGGAAATGAAAAAGGCTTTGGCAGAATTGGATAAGCAGATTGAGAAGGAGCTGTCATAAGATACTAATCCTGCGTAACAACAGAGTCAACCCGATTCATTACAGCCGCGAGTTACTCTAAACTTTAGCTTATATCGCGAAAGAAAATGGCAAGTAAAATTACAGAAATTACGAGAAGAGATATTATAAGCTTGATTGCCTTAGAGGGGATCAATCTGTATGGCCGTCTTGAGGAGACCGAGTTTCTCTCAAGGATCTGGGATCTAAATACTATGCCATCAACAGACGGCCGATTCAAAAATGCTTTAGGTGATATTTGCCAGCACACAGTCAATAACGATGACTGGGAATCTGGATGGGTTTTTAGTGATTCAAGGTTTAACCTAATGAGGGGGGATGATGAAACCTTTTTAAGGTTTATATGTGAGTCGATTCATCCAGTTGTGCGTCCGGATGTGACAGAATGCGAAAGACTATGCCAGCTTTATAATAACTACCTTAAAAATGATGGATATCAGATAGCAGAAAAAACAAGGATTTCAGGCAAGCCTGTTTTTATAGGGCGCTTTGTTGGAACTTCTGTCTCGCCGGGAATAAACTCAGCAAAGGAAACGTTATCTGGCACTGATGTCGCCTATGTTTCTCAGCAAATAACACGAATGGAGGCAGCGGTAAATCAAGATCCTGAGTTGGCGATAGGAACAGCAAAAGAGTTAGTGGAGACATGCTGTAAAAGTATCTTAAGTGAATGTAACGTCAGTTACTCAAAGGGTGACGACCTGCCAAAGCTTGTCAAGAGTACGGTTCAGCAATTACAGTTAACTCCTGAAGACATACCTGATAAGGCCAAGGCAAGTGATACTATTAAGCGCCTACTTAGCAACTTGGCCTCAATTACTCAGGGTGTAGCAGAATTAAGGAATCATTATGGAACTGGACACGGGAAATTTGGAGCAAACAAAGGATTACAGCCTCGGCATGCTAAGCTTGCTGTGGGCGCTGCTTCAACACTTGCTGTTTTTTTAACTGAAACACACAGGGTGAGAAAGGGCAATGAAAGCTAACATTTTTTTCACCTGACAGGTGTTCCGATGCCGCTCCACACTATCCGGTGAGAAATACGTTCGACACTGGCAGGAGGAGAGATGAAACGTGACTATCTCGGTGACTCTTATGATGCCGTCAAACGCATGTGGCAAGGCATGTTTGCTGATTTGGCACCGCTTTACGCTGAACCACGGTTTATTCAGGAGAATCTCCGTGCCGAGTTCACTTTGCTCACCGGAATACCTATGCTATTGGACAAAACCAAAGGCGTATTTTCTATTCTAAACGATCCAGACACTGGCATAAGATTACCGGGCGAGAGAAACCAGTCAGAAGGGCGTACACACATTGCCATTGACACTATTGCCACTCAGTTGAAGAGAGGCCCTTTATGTGTCATTACTTTCGACCAGAGCGACTACCGAAACAATGGAATGAAACGGAATCAACAGCGAAGGGCCAAAATGCAGGCTCTTGCCGAAAAGGGACTACACAGTTTCTACTATGTATCCCACGCTCCGTTTCTTTTCGCTGCGCCAGACCTCCACTCGTTTCTCCGAATAAGGACAATTTTGAGGACTGCGGGAATCCCCGAGTGGCGCTTAGAGAGTATTAGCAAGGATGAGTTGGGGTCTGGCAAGTCATCTTATTGATATGATATAAAATATACTATAAATATCCCCTTATTTTTGGGTTATATCTGACTTTTTTAATGGTAAATAGAGCAATATCCAATTAATTGACTGAGCGAACAATTCTTATAAAGCCCGTATTGGGGTCAATAAGAGTGACATAGGGTCAGAAAACACCTGCTTTTGGAACGTTAAAATATAAAAATAAAATAGTTAGCTTGGTCCGACCCCAGAAGACCCATAAGAACATTGATGTTTTGACAAGCAACCCGTTTGTTCCGGCTTTTTTCTCAGCAAGGCAATAATATGAATCGGTTTTATCGCTTTTTATTTTGCTCTCGTGGATAGCATTCATGTATAATGCATGCCTGAAAACGAACTGAATTTTATATCAACGCATTCGACTCCGATAACGATATCGTCGAGAAACGGAAAATTTACTGTGTCTTTACCGTGGAAAAGGAGATGATAATAGAACAATTGCATACACTTGACGATATTCGCAAATCATTCAACGGTGTGATAAGCAGAATAGATCGTTTTGAGATCGGTCAGTTTCTGACACCTGCAGCGATAGCCAAGTTTATGTCTTCTATGTTTAAAAGCGGGCCCCAGGATGTGAGAATTTTGGACCCCGGTGCAGGAACGGGCGTTCTTTTTGCGACGGCCGTAGAAACCCTGCTTTCGCAAGAAAATCGCCCTGTTTCTATTGAGGTGGTTGCCTACGAAACAGACAGCGCAATACTTCCGTATCTGGAAGAGACTATAAAAAGATGTCATTCGCTTTGTATATCCAACGGCATTGAGTTTCATGGAATTATTAAGCGCGAGGATTTTGTCCCGGCTGCCATTGAAGAAACAAGAGAATCTCTGTTTGCAGGTCCTGTCGCACGATTTACCCATGTAATTCTTAATCCGCCCTACAAGAAGATCAATCGCCAAACTGCCATGAGCAGATTGCTCTATTCCTCTGACATAGAGGTGGGAAACCTCTATGCGGTGTTTGTCTGGCTGTCAATGCTTCTGTTGGAACCATGCGGGCAAATGGTGGCGATAACCCCCCGGAGTTTTTGCAACGGCCCCTATTTCAAAAAGTTCCGCGCCGCGTTCTTATGTATGATGAGCTTCAAACGGATTCACCTATTCGAATCGCGGAAGAAGGCGTTCGGCGATGACAACGTGTTGCAGGAAAATGTCATCTATCATGCTATTCGTAGCTTTGAGAAACCGAAATCTGTCACAATCTCCATGTCCGAGGGCCTTGATTTCAATAAAGCGCGTACCCTTTCCGTCCCATATAGTCGGGTTGTTCACCCCAATGATCGGGATATGTTTATTCATCTCGGAGTTGATAATACAGATACAAGCCCGGCAGCGCGAATGAAATGCTTTGGCTCCTCTCTCAAAAAGCTAAGCTTGAGTATTTCTACCGGACGAGTCGTCGATTTCAGAGCCAGGGAACACCTGAGACAGTCCCCCCAAAAAGATACAGTTCCGCTGATATATCCTTGCCATTTTGAGAATGGCTTTGTTACCTGGCCTGTTGAATCGGGAAAGAAACCCAATGCCATCGCGACGTCCGCCGAGATATCCGATCTTCTTGTCGAAGCGGGATTCTATGTTCTCACAAAAAGATTCTCGTCCAAGGAACAGCAGAGACGAGTCATGGCAGCTATATATGACCCCGCAAGGATCGATACATACCTTGTGGGGTTTGAAAACCACCTTAACTACTTCCATAAACAAGGCAAAGGGCTACCAGCGAACTTAGCGAGGGGTCTTGCTCTATATCTCAATTCCACAATTGCCGACCAGTATTTCCGCCTGTTCAGTGGGCACACTCAGGTTAATGCTACCGATCTCCGGAAGATGCCTTATCCTACCCATGAACAGCTTTTACGCCTCGGAGCTTATGTCGAAGAGGCAATGCCCAATCAGGAAACCATTGACGCCATTATAGAAAAGGAGTGCCTGAACTGTGACCAATAAAACAATCGGGCAGAAAGCCGAAAAAAAGATCAAGGAGGCTCTCACGATCCTAACCGATTTGGGTCTTCCAAGGCAGCAACAGAATGAGCGATCTGCCCTGACTCTTCTATCATTGCTGGGTCTCAAGCCTGCCGGCAAATGGGAAGATGCAACCGAGCCGTTAATGGGTATTACTCCTATGATGGATTTCTTTCAGGAACACTATGGAAAGAAATATGCACCCAACACCCGCGAAACGGTACGTCGCCAAACAGTGCATCAGTTTATGCAAGCGGCTTTGATTGTTGCCAACCCCGATAAACCCTCAAGGCCGACAAATAGCCCCAAAGCGGTTTATCAAATAGAGCCATCCGTGTTGAAACTGCTTAGAGGATTCGGGAAGCCGGGATGGGAGGGGTATCTGAAGAAATATCTTCGGACAGTGAATACGTTGAAAAAGCTGTATGCGCGCGAGAGAGACATGAGACGACTGCCTGTCAATCTGGCGAATGGTGAGGAAATCAGGCTTTCCCCGGGCGGCCAAAATGTCTTGGTTAAGAAGATATTGGATGATTTCTGCCCCTTGTTCACACCGGGGAGTTACGTCATTTATGTCGGAGATACTCAGTTAAAGTGGGCATATTTCGATTCAGAGGCATTGAAGCTACTTGGTGTTGAGATTCAAGAACACGGGAAGATGCCTGATGTCGTTGTGCACCACGTAGAGAAAAACTGGCTGGTTCTGGTTGAGGCTGTGACCAGCCACGGGCCTGTAAACCCGAAACGGAGGCAGGAATTAAAGGAATTGTTTTCCGGATCGACTGCTGGTTTGGTTTTTGTCACTGCATTTCTTGATCGAAGGGCTATGCTCAAATACTTGAATGACATTTCGTGGGAAACGGAAGTCTGGATTGCCGAGTCTCCAACACATCTGATCCACTTTAACGGTGAACGTTTTCTCGGACCTTATGATGAATAAAAACTGACCCAACAAGGCAGAAATCAGCCGGAGATATAGTAGATATAGGGTCAGGGCCCGCAGCCTTTTTGCTATTGGGCCGTACGCGAGATTGGGATAAGCATGTCGGAGCTTTCGGAGAAACTGGACCTTTCTATAGCGGGTGTAAGTCAATCGGTTAAGCGTGGTGAAATGATAGCTGAAAAAGAGGCTTTTTGTCTGATTGATATTTAAGACTATAAATATTAAGGGCGTCCCCTAAATATTATGAAAAAGAATAAGCAGATTGCAAAACAAAGCAGCTTCACTGAGTTTCTGCTCTACACCACCCCAAACGGCAGGGTGAAGGTTGAGATTTTTTTACGCAATGAAAATATCTGGCTGACACAGGCAAAGATTGCTGAACTTTTTGATGTGGATCGGTCCGTTATTACGAAACATCTCAAAAACACCTTTGAAAGCAGAGAGTTACAGGAAGATTCAGCATGTGCAATTTTTGCACATACTGCCGCTGACGGCAAAACCTATCAAACAAAGTTTTATAACCTTGATGCTATCATCTCTGTCGGCTATCGGGTAAATTCGCAACGAGCAACACATTTCCGCATCTGGGCAACCCAAATCCTCAAAGAGTACATTATCAAGGGTTTTGCCATGAATGACGATCGACTGAAAAAACCCAATTACATTTTCGGCAAAGATTATTTTGAAGAACAGTTGGCGCGCATCCGCGATATTCGCAGCAGCGAACGCAGATTCTACCAGAAAATCACCGACATTTACGCTAAGTGCAGCGCTGACTATGATCCTAATGAAGAAATTACCAGGCAGTTTTTTGCTACAGTGCAAAACAAACTCCACTTTTCAATTTCCCGACAAACCGCGGCAGAAATTATTTGGAACAGAGTCGGAAGTGAAAAATCCAATATGGGCTTAACCACATGGAAAAACGCGCCCAAGGGAGCCATTCGAAAAACTGATGTCGGTATCGCTAAAAACTATCTCGATGAAAAAGAACTGGATGGACTGAACAGAATTGTCACCATGTATCTTGACTATGCGGAAATGCGGGCGCAAAAAGGTGTTGTGATGTATATGAAAGACTGGATAGATAAATTGGACGCCTTTTTGCGATTCAACGAAAAAGAAATTTTGCAGGATGGCGGCAAGATCGGTCATGAAGTTGCGGTGGCTTTGGCAGAAAGCGAATATGAAAAATACAGGGCTATTCAAGATCGCATGCTTGAATCCGACTTTGACCGCGAAGTCAAAAAATTATTAGATTCTGAAAAGAAAAAACCATGACGTACTTGAACGAAGACACATTAGTCCAACAGACAACTACCGATTATCTGGAAGATACATAATAAAGGTTGCGTCCTTAGAAAATGTATTGCAGGGCAAGATTTGGCCCTACATGGATGATACGCGCAGGAGAAGCAAGAGGCAAAAAGATCTCGCCGATATTTCCAGAATTATTGAAACATATCGGAATTGGCAACGAAGCTCCCTCAGAAGGTAAGGGAACAGTTGCAGGAGTAACAGGAGCAGTAACATGACAAATGACTCTGAAGCCGGAATTACAAGAGAAAATGCCCTCCTGCTTTTAAGGGAGCATCTTAAAAATGAAAAGCTTGTCGCTCACTGCATCGCATCTGAAGCTATCATGAGGGCACTTGCC
>JAHJQU010000183.1 GCA_018819005.1 Pseudomonadota bacterium
TAATATAAGGATCATCTCGGGATTAGTTGGGTTTGGGAGAATAATCTAATATAATAGCATAGTTTTTGAAACATATATTTTATGAATAAGTGCTCAACAGGTTAAATAAGATTAACAGGATATTGAGAGGCCCGGTATATTTGTGGAATAAGGCTTAACTGTTGGATTATTAGAAAGTTAGTCGATATTATTTTACAAGAATACATTTGTTACGATTATACTTGACACAGGAAAGCCGTTATTGTTAATGAATGAATATTCATTCATAAGCGTGTCGTGATAATTTATAAATGGAGGTTTGCTATTAATAATAAAGCTAAAGGAAATGATAAGTACCACCGCATACTTGAAGCTGCTGTAAAAGTGTTTGCCGAACAGGGTTTTTATCAGTCAACCATATCACAAATTGCGAGAGAGGCCGGTGTGGCAGATGGTACCATATACCTGTATTTTAAAAATAAGGACGATATTCTTGTCCAATTTTTCACTTACAAGACCAAGCTGGTTTTCGACAGGTTCAGAGAGGAAGTCGATAAGGCTGACAATTGCTATGACAAGTTAAGAAATCTGATACGCCGTCACCTTGAAGAATTTCAGAATGACAGAAATATGGCTGTGTTATACCAGGCTGAGACACATCAGAACAGCCGTCTCGTTGAAGAGCAAATAAAAGAGATGTCGAAACTTTATCTGGACATTGTTTCAGAAATAGTTGAGCAAGGACAGGAAGAGGGGCGAATACGCAAAGATATTTACGTAAGCCTTGTCAAGAGATTCATAATAGGTGGTGTGGATGAAGTAATAAATACCTGGCTCCATTCGGGTGGAAAATACGATCTCGTATCAATGGCCGACCCGCTTGTTGACCTCTTCATAAGGGGTATAGGAAATACAGAAATTATAAACAGCAATAATTCCCAAAAGGATGATAAACAAACTATTAATCAAGGAGATTAAATTATGGCACAGCTAATAGCTGACAGAAGGGATGTTGATTTTGTCCTTCATGAGCAATTGCAGGTTGCGGATTTGAGCAAGCATGAAAAATATGCAGAATTCAATAGAAAAACAGTTGATATGATTATATCAGAGGCTCGTAATCTTGCAATAAAGGAGATTCTTCCTACGCAGAAATTAGGTGACATGGAAGGTTGCAGGCTTGAGAACGGGAAGGTAAGTGTTCCGGAGTGTTACCACAAGGCCTTTGATCTGATTAAGGATGGAGAATGGGTTGCCATGACAGAAGATCCCGAATGGGGAGGTCAGGGAATGCCAAAGACCCTTGCCCTTGCCGCGGGTGACTATCTTGTCGGCGCAAATTACTCTTTCATGATGTATGCCGGGCTGACACATGGTGCCGGGAAGTTAATTGAGGAATTCGGTACCGAAAAACAGAAAAAACTTTTTTTAAAAAACATGTTTACCGGCAAATGGGGCGGAACCATGCTTCTCACGGAACCGGAAGCCGGATCTGACGTCGGGGCTCTTACGACAAGCGCAAAAAGAAATGATGACGGCACATTTTCCATTACAGGAAGCAAGATATTTATTTCCGGCGGAGAGCACGATCTTGCCGAAAACATTATCCACCCTGTTCTTGCCCGTATCGAGGGTGCACCTGCCGGAACAAAGGGAATATCCTTGTTCCTTGTTCCCAAGATATGGGTTAACGACGACGGAAGCCTCGGAGAATTCAATGATGTGGTTTGTACCGGCATTGAAGAAAAGATGGGAATCCATGGAAATTCAACATGTTCTCTTTCACTCGGTGGAAAAGGCAAATGCAGGGGAACTCTCCTCGGAGAAGAGAACAAGGGAATGAGAGCCATGTTTCTCATGATGAATGAGGCACGCCAGCTTGTTGGTCTCCAGGGTTTTGGCTGCGCTTCTTCCGCATATATGTACGCTGTAAATTATGCAAGGCAGCGTATACAGGGGAAAAATCTGCTGCATATGATGGATGCAAACGCTCCCTCCGTTCCGATAATACAGCATCCCGATATACGCCGCCAGTTGATGATCATGAAGTCATTTGTTGAAGGCATGAGAAGCCTTATTTACTATTCCGGATTTTGTTCCGACAAGATCGCAACTGCAGACAGCGAGGAAGAAAAGGTAAAATATCAGGGGCTTATCGATGTGCTTACCCCTTTGGTCAAGGGCTATGTTACCGACAGGTCTTTTGAAATCTGCAGCCATGCCATTCAGGTTTACGGAGGATACGGCTTTATAAAAGAGTATCCGGTTGAACAATTATTGAGAGATTGCCGGATTACCATGATTTATGAAGGGACAAACGGTATTCAGGCAATGGACCTTCTGGGGCGCAAGCTTGGCATGAATAAGGGGAAAGCTGTAATGGATCTTTTCGGTGAGATCCAAAAGACAATAGCAGCGGCCAAAGAAATTCATGGACTCGAAGATTTTGCTGCAAAACTCGAAAAATCGCTCAACAAGCTCGGAGAGGTTGCAATGCACATCGGTGCTTCGGCAATGTCCCCGAAGGTATTAACTGCATTTTCATTTGCATATCCTTTTATGGAAGCCTGCGGCGATGTTGTCATGGCTTGGATGCTTCTCTGGAGAGCCTCTGTTGCTGCTCCGAAACTCGAAAAAATAGTTGGCAGCGTGAGACATGAAGAGGGGATCAATGATCTGGAAAGGCGAGCCAAGATAGAAAAAGACAAAAATGCCGCGTTTTACGAAGGTCAACGCAGGAGCGCCGATTTTTTATCAGTACGGTTCTGCCGGTTACTTTCGGAAAGATGAAGGCAATTCTCGATTCAAACAGCGCCGCTATTGAAATTCCGGATGTTTCATTCGGAGGATAAAACAGCTTTTGATATTTAACTTTGAACATAGGGAGCTTTAAAGTGGCTGAAAGAAAAATATTTCTGGGCGGAGAATTCCTTATTTCAGATGTTTTGCCTGAAGATGTTTTTACCCCTGAAGATATTAGCCGGGAACACAAGATGGTTTATGAAAGCGCTGTCGATTTCGTGAAAAAAGAAATTATACCGAACATCGAACGTATCGAGGAAAAAAACGAATCATTTGCCCGTTCACTGATAAGAAAAACCGGGGAATTGGGCCTTAACGGAATAGACATTCCTGTCGAATACGGCGGGGAGGGAATGGATAAAATAAGCACCTGCCTTGTGACAGAGGCTATGGGTGCAGGGGCCTCTTTTGCTGTTTCTCATTCTGCTCATACAGGAATTGGAACACTTCCTATTGTTTTTTTTGGAACCGATGATCAGAAAAAAAAATATCTCCCGAAACTTGCCTCCGGTGAATTGGTTGCCGCATACTGCCTCACTGAATCGAGTGCAGGGTCGGATGCGCTTAACTCACAATCGACCGCTGTCTTGTCTCAGGATGGTAAAAATTATATTTTGAACGGAGAAAAGATATTTATATCAAACGGAGCCTGGGCTGATGTTTTTATAATATATGCAAAGGTTGATGGTGATAAATTCACCGGATTTATTGTTGAGCGCAGTTTTCCGGGAATATCAAGCGGTGCGGAAGAAAAGAAACTTGGGATTAAGGGCTCTTCGACTACTCCCGTAATTTTGAAGGACTGTGTGGTTCCTGCCGGAAATGTGCTTTTTGAGATTGGCCAGGGGCACAGAATTGCATTTAATGTTCTTAATGTCGGCCGCTTGAAGCTCGGAGCAAGCGTGGTTGGGCCAAGCAAGGTAGCAATAGTTGAAGCTGTCAAGTATGCGAACATGAGGGAACAGTTTGGCAGAAAGATAAGCTCTTTCGGGATGATAAAAAACAAGCTGGCAGACATGAGCATTATGACATATATGGCGGAGTCGCTTGCATACCGCACTGCTGCAGCTATTGATGACAGGCTCGGTGTTCTTGATGAAAAAGGTAAGAAGGATGGTGCAGAGAATGCAAAAGCCATAGAAGAATATGCCATTGAGTGCTCTATTGCAAAGGTATTTGGAAGCGAGTGCCTTGATTTTTGTGTGGATGAGCTTGTTCAGATATTCGGAGGGAATGGCTACATTACTGAGTATCCGGCTGAGCGCATGTACAGAGATTCAAGAATAAACAGGATATTTGAAGGGACTAACGAGGTAAACCGTCTCCTTATTCCAGGGACAGTTGTAAAAAGAGGATTGCAAAACAGACTTCCGGTTATGGATGCCCTTGTTAAACTTGAAAGCGAAATAAAAACAGATCTTGTCGGGAGCCTTAAACAAGATGAATCTCCCTTATCTATACAGGAGCATATGGTGAAGATGTGCAAGAAAATTCATCTCATGACTTCCGGAGCGGCAGTAAGCAAGCTTTTGTCGAATATTGCAGAGGAACAGGAAGTTATGGCGATGCTGGCCGATATGATAATAATGATTTATGCCATGGAAAGCGGACTTTTAAGAGCAAGAAAAATGCTTGATTCAAAGGGTGAACAAAGGGCCGAATATCACATTGCCGCCGTCAAGGTTTATGTAAACGATGTTATTCCTGAGATCGCCAGCAGGGCAAAACAGGTGTTTGCCTTTGTTGAGACTGGTGAAACCCTTTATAAGAAGTACGAAACTATAGACAGGCTTGCTTCTTACAGACCCATCAACACAATTCCTCTAAGGCGGATTATTGCCGAAAAAATAATAAAGACCCAGAGGTATCCTTATTAAATTGGGATCATCTCCAACAAATATTTTTTTCTTGACAGGGAGAAAAGCTGTCTGATAAAAATGAATGAATATTCATTCATTTTTATGTTTCATAACATACTTGAAGGGAGAAGGAAAGTAAAAATGGAAACGGCTCTGATCTCTCCGGCGGGCGCATCGGTATTCGGTATTCCAACCATTATATTTTCAGTTCTGATACCCATTATCGGTATATGTCTGTTTGCTGTTATCATGAAAAAGAGGATTGCGCCGCTGCTGAAAGCATCTCCTGATTCCCGCTTTGACCGGATTCCTGAGAGAGTTGCAAGTCTGATCAAATTGTGGCTTATGCAGTACCGCCAGCCAAGATATATGCTGGCAGGCGTGCTTCATATAATGATATTTGCCGGTTTTTTAATCCTTTCTATCCGATCAACTTCTCTTGTTGTTATAGGTTTTTGGGATGGATTTATTCTGCCCGGATTCAAAGGAATAATCGGACATATTTACAACATATTAAAAGATTATGCAGCAACAATGGTTCTTGTTGCGTGTATTATTGCAGCTATCCGCAGGGGCTTTTTCAAACCGAAAAGATATGCTGTTCCTGAAAAATACGGAAAAGATCATACGGCAGAAGCCATATTTGTTTTAGGCCTTATTTCAACGCTTATGATTTCAGAAAGCCTTTATGAAGCAAGTCTTGTAGCTGCTCAGGTTATATCAGGTTCAGAAGCTGAATTTCTCCCTCCGGGCACACTGGTCTGGGTTTTTAAAAACATGCTGCTTGGCGCTTCTTCTGAAAGCCTCCAAACAATCCATTTGGGCTCTTATTTTATCCATGATCTTACTTTTTTCTTTTTTCTTTGCTTTCTGCCTATGGGAAAGCACTTTCATGTCATCACTTCAATTTTTAACGTCTTCTTTATGCGCCTTAACAAGGGGAACATAAAGCCTGTCAGATACGGTATGGATGAAAGCAAACTTGACGAAATTGAGTCTTTCGGCATTAAAAAGTTTGAAGACTTTACATGGAAGCACATTCTTGATTTTTATTCATGCGCCGATTGTGGCAGATGTTCAGACCAGTGCCCTGCAAATATAGTGGGACGCCCTCTTTCTCCAAGGTTTATTTCCATAAAGGGGCGGGATCATTCTTTTAAAAAATATCCCCTTTTCGGGAGCGAAGAGAAGATGGACGAGGTTCTTATAGGAAGCGTTTACAGCGAGGATGAAATCTGGTCATGTACAACCTGCGGCGCCTGCGAACAGGAATGCCCGATCATGATCGAGTATATAGACAAGATAGTCGATTTGAGAAGGGGCATGGTTGATGAAGGCATGGTCCCACAATCACTTCAAAAACCATTAAGCGCTCTTGAAAAACGCGGTAATCCATGGGGAAAGATGGAAAAAAAGCGCGCTGACTGGACTAAGGATTTACCGGAGGAATGTAATGTAAAGATGCTGGAAAAAGGTGATACGGCAGAAACACTCTATTTTGTCGACAGCATCACATCCTTTGACGACCGGATGCAAAACATCGGGCGTGCGACAGCAAAGATATTATCTGCTGCCGGAATTGATTTCGGGATACTGGGTTCTCTTGAAAAGGACAGCGGAAACGAAGTGCGACGCTTCGGGGAAGAGATGCTTTTCCAGGATTTAAAGAGCAATAACACCGAGGAGATTGTCAATTCAGGAGTGAAAAACATAGTGACTTCAGACCCGCATGCATTTAATGCCTTGAAGAATGATTATAGCGGGCTCCCTCCTGTTGAGCATATCAGCCAGACAATAGTTAAATGTGTTAAATCAGGTAAGATTAAGCTAAAAGGCATTGAGGATGGGAGCAGAATATATACTTACCATGACCCGTGCTATCTTGGAAGGCACAACGATGTTTACGAAGACCCCAGAGCTGCCATCGACGCTATTCCTGGGATCAATAGGGTTGATATGGAAAAATGCAGAGACCGTTCATTCTGCTGTGGTGGTGGAGGACTGATGCTTTTTTATGAACCCGAAGAAGAACAGAGAATGGGCGTCGTAAGAGTTGAAATGGCAAAAAAGGCCGGCGCAAATGTTATTGTTACCGCATGTCCGTTCTGCCTGGTTAATATTGAGGATGCAATCAAGGTTAGCGGCATGGAAGGAAAAATGGAGGCAATCGATCTTGCAGAACTGATTGAGATCCATATCGCAGATAAATAAAACAAGCAGGCTCTGTATGAATATGCAGGCCTGCAAATTGATTTAAATAAACTGACATTTGGAGGGTAAAATGGAAATTTTGGTTTGTGTCAAAAGAGTTCCCGATACTGCTGAAAACGAAATCAGCGTAAACAGCTCCGGTTCGGATATAGAAAGGGGCGATCTCGTCTATTCGGTTAATGAGTGGGATAATTATGCTGTTGAGGAAGCTATTCAGATTCGGGACAAGGTCGGAGGAAGCGTTACAGTTGTTTCCGTTGGTGACGCCGAGTCGGAAGAAGTGCTGAGAAGAGAGATGGCTATGGGTGCTGATAAAGGCATACTGCTTTCTGATGATGCTTTTGCAGGTTCGGATGGAAAGGGTCTTGCTACCATTTTGAAAGCCGAAATCTTGAAAGGCAAATATGACCTCGTTTTAACCGGTGCCCAGGCTGATGACGGAGCCGGTCAGATTGGCGGCATGCTCGCCGCAATGCTTGACTGGCCTTATGCCTCACTTGTAAACCGCGTGGAACTTCTTGATGATAAAAAAATAAAGATAGGCCGGGAAATAGCCGGTGGAAACCAGGAGATAAACGAAATAGACCTTCCGTGCGTTCTTTCCATTCAGACCGGCATAAATGAGCCACGCTACGTCGGCATCAGGGGAATCAGAAAAGTAGCCTCAGTTGAGATTCCGGTTCATGGTGCATCCGAGCTCGGATTAAATGCCGATTCAGTGGGAAAGACGTCAGCTAAAGTCTCTCGAGTCGATTATTTTGTTCCTGTACTTGGAAAAGGCGCTGAACTCCTTGAGGGAAGCATCGAAGAAAAAGTTGAAAAACTGGTTGAACTATTAAAATCCAAAGGAGGTATTAAATAATGGCTCTTCAGATTTTTACATATATATTACACAAAGACGGGGTTATCGATGATACAGCCCTTGAAATGGTTGCAGCAGCCGGAAAGATTGATCCTGCAGCTTCTATAACAGCTATTGTTGTGGGCAGTAAAACAGACGCGGTATGCAACAGCCTGATCGCTTCTTTCAAAGAGGTCTGGAAGATTGATAATGATGCGCTTTCTTACCCTAATTCAGAAGTGATCCGCGGTCTGCTTACACGTGTGATTCCTAAAGGAAGCACTCTCCTTTTTGCACTCGATCCTTTTGGAATGGATATTGGCCCCGGACTCTCCATAAAATTGGAGGGCGCTTACGTTCCGGATGCGGTTGGTTTTAATGGGATCGAAGGTGGAAAACTGAAAGTTGTCCGTCAGGAATACAGCGGCCAGGTCAGCACACATGTTCTTTGTGATATTTCCGGCGGAGCTGTGCTTACAATCCGTCCAGGCGCTTTCCGTGCGGTTGAAGCCGATGCTGCGGGTGGAACAGTTATTGATAAAACAGCAGATGCAATGACCGGAGGTTTGCCTGGGGGTGCGCGGCGCTATATTGAAGTTGTGCAGGCCGAAGTCGGCGATGTCGATATTACAAAGTCCGAAATTCTTGTTTCTGTCGGACGAGGTATCGGCGAGCAGGAAAATATTGATATTATCAAGGAGCTTGCAAAAGCAGTCGGAGGTGACGTGTCATGTTCGCGGCCTATCGTTGATGCCAAGTGGCTTGAAAAATCACGCCAGGTGGGAACTTCCGGGCAGACTGTCAAACCAAAAGTGTATATGGCTCTTGGTATAAGCGGTTCATTCCAGCATCTCGGCGGAATCAAGGGTTCACCTTTTATGGTTGTTGTAAACAAGAATCCGAAAGCTCCCATTTTTCAGGTTGCTGACATTGGAGTTGTTGAAGACCTGCTCGAGTTTGTTCCTCTATTGACTGAAAAAATCAATGAGCTGAAATAATAAAATCATTCTGTTTAAAAATCAGCCGGTTGCTTTGAATAGTGACCGGCTTTTTTATTTCTTTTTCTTGCCAGATAACCCCTTAGCATTTATAAACCCGTTTATCTCTTTAGAACCGGGAACCAAAAAATATGAATTATAAACCGGAAATCCGATAAACGCAGGGTGTTTTGGGTGGAGGTGTCTATGAGGATTGTAGCAAGACCTGATTTTGACGGTATTGTATGTGCGGTTCTGATATCCGAAGCGGAAAAGATAACAGAGACCATAAAGTGGGTTGAGCCGCACGAAATCCAGAACAGGCTGATCGAAATAAAGGGTGGAGATATAATCGCAAACCTCCCTTTTGATGATAGATGCTCAATCTGGTTTGACCATCATTATTCAAACAGGATTGACAGTACTTATACCGGATCTTTCAAAATAGCGCCTTCTGCGGCAGGGGTTGTTTTTTCTTATTATGAAGGGAAAATTAAAAGAAATTATACGCAGCTTGTTAAAGAAACTGATAAAATAGATTCCGCCTGTTTAACAATGGATGAAGTTCTTCATCCCGAAGCATATCCATATATTCTTCTTTCAATGACTGTTTCAAATCGTGGTTTTACAGAAGAGCCTTACTGGAACAGGCTGGTTGGTCTGTTGATGAAGAATGATATAACAGGCGTAATCAGTGATTTGAAAGTAAAAGAAAGATGCAGGGCTGTTGTTGAAGAGAACAGAGTTTATAAATCTGTATTGATAGAAAACACAGTTTTAAACAAACATGTATCAATAACCGATTTGCGTTCATACGAAAACGCGCCTGAAGGAAACCGTTTTCTGGTTTACACGCTTTTTTCAGAAGCGGTTGCAAGCGTCAGAATCCGATACGATGATCCTGGCAGGCAAAGTATCTCCGTGAGTGTCGGGCATAATATATTTAACCCAAAATGCAAGGTAAATGTTGGAAAAATGCTTTCAAAATTCGGCGGTGGAGGGCACAAAGGTGCAGGCGCCTGCAGATTTTTGTCAAGCAAGGCAGGAGAATATATTCCTCAAATCATTTCAACCCTTATTGAAAACAGACCTGAAGAATAATGACTGCTTCGTAAAAAGTCATTCTGCTGTGTTGCACTTCATCTTTCATCATTACAGCGTACCATTAAGTACGCACACTTCGGGCCCCGCGTTTGCGGTATTCCTCAAGTTTCGCGCGCCTTGCATAATGAGCTTTTTACTTTGCCGTCTGAATTTCGATTGTTTACGAGTCCATCAATAATAGTGATTGACTTTTTTTAGCCGTTTCGTTAACCATGTTATAGTCAATGGTTAACGAAAAACTTATGCTGGTCTTTTATCTTATAATTATATTCATTATTTCAATTAGATACCCGAGGGGGATGAAGTTAAGGGACGAATATTAAATATTCTCAGGGCA
>JAHJQU010000184.1 GCA_018819005.1 Pseudomonadota bacterium
CACTCACGATTGAAAACAAAAGCCGGAACAGACGAGTTACTTGTCTAAACATCGAGTACAAAGACGGATTTCATTTTACTTTATATCGCCGATCTTGAGGAGAAGTTTTTTCTTGACAACCGAAGGCCATATAGATGTTGGGCAGATAGAGAATGGAACACCGGAGCTTGAAAATGCTTATAAGCGTGCAGTTTCTTTTGATGGGAATGAGAAAGCGGTCAGGATAATGAATGATGTATTTGAACCGGCAGATGTTGCATGGCGCGGAATAGGAATTATTCCTGGAAGCGGGCTTAAAATCAGGGATGAATTTTCAGATTATGACGCTATGAAAAAGTTTGAAATAAGCGAAAAAGATTCAAAAGAGCCTAAGGGATGCTCCTGCGGTGAAATTCTTACAGGTCTTAAAACCCCTGTCGAATGCCCTCTTTATAAAAAAATCTGCACCCCGGTTGATCCTATCGGGCCTTGCATGGTTTCAAGCGAAGGGACTTGCGCTGCGTACTATAAGTATCATGGCGATGATCATGCTTAAGAAACAAGAATGAAGAAGCAGGGTCAGAGAGAAATTTGGCAGAATGACTTTTTAAGAAGCCCAAAATCCTGTCACTCCCGTGAAAACGGGAGTCCAGAACTGGTTGAAAAGACTGGATAGCGCTGGTGCTTCACTACGTGCCCCGCTTCCGCGGGAATGACGAAACAAGGAAAAACCGGACTTTTTTCGAGTGTGTCAAGGATAAAACAAATGAAAAACGACAGAATATTGCTTGATCATGGAAGCGGTGGGAAAATATCCCACTCATTGACTCTCGATATAATGCTTCCTGCATTTGATAACCCGATGCTTTCGAAACTGAATGACGGTGCAGTATTAACTATAGACGGAAAGAGGTTTGCCTTTTCTACGGATACATACGTTGTTGATCCCATCTTTTTTCCGGGAGGTAACATAGGGGAACTGGCCATATATGGGACTGTAAACGATATTGCCATGTGCGGCGGCTTACCAATGTATCTCAGTGCCGGCCTGGTTATTGAAGAGGGGTTTTTGATATCTGATCTGGAGAAAATAATAAAGTCCATGGGAGCCGCCGCCGAAAAGGCCGGTGTTAAGGTTGTTACCGGAGATACAAAGGTGGTCCCAAAAGGTGCTGCCGATAAAATATTCATAAATACATCGGGAATTGGGCCTATACCCGAAAATGTTGATGTCGGAAGCGATAAAGCACTTCCCGGCGACAAGATTATTTTAAGCGGGACGATTGCCGATCACGGTATTACTGTCTTGACTCAACGGGAGGGAATGACATTTACTTCATCGATAAAAAGTGACACTGCTCCTTTAAACAGGATGGTTGAAAGGATATTTACCGCAAGCAGAGATGTCCATGTGTTGCGAGATCCTACAAGGGGTGGAGTCGGCACTGCCTTAAACGAGATTGCAGGCATGTCGAATGCGGGAATCAGGATTTACGAGGATAAAATTCCTATACGAAATGAAGTTAAAGGCATATGTGAGTTGCTTGGTTTTGACCCCCTTTATATTGCAAACGAGGGGAAGCTTATTGCTTTTGTTGCCTCCGGGGAAGCAGTAAAAGTTCTTTCAGCCATCAGGGAAGATGAATTCGGAAAAGATGCCTGCATAATAGGCGAGGTGGTATCAGGTCATCCCGGAAAGGTTTTTCTTGAAACGAGAATCGGAGGTATAAGAATGGTGGATATGCTTACAGGCGAGCAGCTTCCGAGAATCTGTTAAAAAGAGGCATTTGGTTTTCCAATGAAATATTCATTAAAAACAGTCGCTGCAGTCATATTTTTTTTAATATTTGCCGGATGCAACTTAAACAAAGAGTCCATTATTACAGGCAAAACCATGGGAACAGCCTATCATATCAAGGTTGTGTCCTTATTCTATAAAGATACGGAAGGGCTTAAAGGAAAAATAGAAAACAGGCTCAAAGATATTAATAAAAGCATGTCCACTTTTTCCAAAGAAAGTGAAATTACAAGGTTCAATACATTTGATTCTGAGGAGAAGTTTGCTATTTCTGCTGATTTTTTGCAGGTTATGAACATTGCCCGCAAAATATATGATCTATCAGGAGGTGCATGGGACGGCACCGTATATCCCCTTGTTGAACTCTGGGGTTTTGGTCCCAAAGAAAGAAAGGGTGATGTTCCCGATAAAAAGGATATTCAAAAAACTCTTATAAATGTCGGGTTTGACAAGATTGAGATTTCTGAAAGCGGATACCTTGTGAAGCGGAATCCTTCCGTGAGTCTTGATCTTGCTTCAATTGCAAAGGGGTATGGGGTTGACGAGATTGCGGATGTTATCAGGAAAGAAGGAATTAATAACTTTCTTGTTGAAATTGGGGGAGAAGTATATGCTTCGGGCCTGAGAAAGGATGGCGGTTACTGGCGTGTAGGAATAAACAGGCCTGATAAAAACGCCCTTCTTGATGAAGTGTACAAAACAGTGATGCTGAAAAACAAAGGGCTTGCCACGAGCGGTGATTACAGGAATTATTTTGAAAAAAATAATGCGGTTTATATGCATGTTTTGGACCCGAAGACAGGATATCCTGTAATCAACGGAGTTGTCAGCGTTTCAGTAATTGCAGATAACTGTACCATTGCTGATGGGCTTGCAACAGCCATAATGGTTATGGGGCATAAAAAGGGGCTTGAACTCGCGGATAAAATTCCGGGGATTGAATGCTTTATAGTGGTCAGGGAAAAAGACGGAAAACATGTCGATTATAGCTCGAAAGGTTTTGTTAATAATCAAAAAACCCTCTTTGAATAGTAAGAAAAAAGGGTGCATAAAATTTATTTGACAAGAACAGGATACTGATATACTTAACTTGCTGAAATATGTAATCTATTAAAATTAATGGGTTACGGATTTATATATCCGGCATTATGACAATTTTGCTATAACTTAATGAAGGGAGGAACAGGAAAATTGGAAGTCATTGTCTTATTAAAACAGGTTCCATCAACCGAATCGTTTGTGGGTATTTCAGAAAACGGTTTGTCGATCAAAACTGATGATGTGAAATGGGTAATCAACCCTTATGATGAATTTGCAGTGGAAGAGGCTCTCCGTGTGAAAGAGGCGCATGGCGGTTCGGGTTCGGTAACCATTCTTTCAGTAGGATCAGAGAAGGCGGTTGAAGCGATAAGAACAGCGCTTGCAATGGGAGCCGATAAAGGCATATTGATAAGCGATTCAGCAGCATATAATTGCGATGGCTTGCAAACGGCAAAAATTCTTGCGGCTGCAATTAAGAGTTTGCCGTTTGATCTTATTATTGCGGGCCAGCGGGCTGTTGATGGAGATAATTACATGGTGGGATCGGCGGTGGCCGAGTTCCTGAATATTCCGGCTGTTACGATGGTAATGAAAGAAACGATAGCCGACAGGAAAATAACGTGCAGCAGGACGGTAGAGGGCGGCATGGTTGTTGTAGAAGCTCCCCTTCCTGCTCTTATAACAACTCAGCGTGGATTGAATGAACCAAGATATGCATCCCTTCCCGGTATTATGAAAGCCAAGAAAAAACCTCTTGAAATTAAAAGCCTCAAAGATATTGGTCTTGATGCTGCCGGAACAGGCGCTCCGAAAACAAAGATAATTTCTCTCAAATACCCGCCCGAAAGAAAGGGAGGAAGGATGATTGCCGGAGAGACTGCCGCGGATAAAGCCAAAGCGCTTGTCAAAGCTTTACACGAAGAGGCCAAGATTGTTTGATAAATTTACTATAAGGAGAGGAATATGTCTTGTGGTGTACTTGCAATAGCAGAACAGGTAAATGGAGTTTTCCGGAAGGTTACTTACGAAGCGCTCAGTGAGGGAAGGGTCATAGCGGATGGTCTTGGATGCTCTCTTTCAGTTGCGGTTCTTGGCTCCGGTATAAAAAGCAATTCCGAGTCATTAGGAAAATACGGCGCAGAAAGGATACTTGTCGCCGACGACGCCGTACTTGAAGAGTACATGACCGACACTTACACAAATGTCATTGCCGGTATTGTAGCCAAAGAAAAACCTTGCGTAATTATTTTGGGGGCTTCTTCCCGTGGAAGAGATCTTGCGGCGAGGCTGTCCGCCAGACTCGACGCTCCTCTTGCGATGGATTGTATTGCAGTCAGGCTTGATGCCGGAAATGTTGTTGTGACACGGCCGATGTACGGCGGGAAAATCCTTGCAGAAATCATGCTTGAAGGAGAGCCCCGGATAATTGCAATTCGTCCCAATTCAATGAAGATTGCCGAATCTCAAAAAACTGGAACCGTTGAAGATATTGCCTTGGACAAGGGCAGCACGGACCTTAAATTTATAGAAAAGAAACTTGATACGGGTAAGGTCGAATTGACAGAAGCCGATGTAGTTGTTTCAGGCGGCAGGGGAATGGGAGGGCCCGATTATTCGGTAATAGAAAAGCTCGCCGGGATTTTTGGAGGAGCTGTCGGAGCTTCCAGGTCTGCTGTTGATGAAGGATGGAGACCTCACGCGGATCAGGTCGGGCAAACAGGAAAAGTTGTTTCGCCGAATCTTTACATTGCCTGCGGGATATCGGGAGCGATACAGCATCTCGCCGGAATGTCTTCATCGAAGGTTATAGTTGCCATAAACAAAGATCCTGAAGCGCCGATATTTGCTAAGGCAGATTACGGAATTGTTGGAGATCTTTTTGAAATTGTGCCCTTGATTACTGAAGAGATTAAAAAAGTCAAAGGTCTATAGAAGATTGTTTTTTAGGGGCTGCCTTGGCAAAAAGGCGGCCCCCTCTTTTTTGCAGCGGATATAATAAACGGCTTTATATGCGAAGACATAAAAAAAGTGTCTATCTTGAAAGTCTTGGTTGTGCAAGAAACCTTGTTGACAGCGAACTGATGCTCGGAAGACTTGCTGCCGCCGGATGGAATATTATGAAGGACCCTGCCGGCGCTAGCGCAGTAATAATAAATACGTGCAGTTTCATAGAATCTGCGATAAGTGAATCAATTGATACAATTCTTGAGCTGGCAAAGCATAAGCAGAACGGCAGATGCCGGCGTATTATAGTAACGGGATGCCTTCCTGAACGTTTCAGAGAAAAGATAGTAAAAACCCTTCCTGAAGTAGATTTTTTCCTTGGTACCGGTGCATATGATAAAATAGTACAGGCTATCGAGGGAATCCCCATGGTATCCGGATGCCTTTTGCCTGACCCGAATCTGACATCTGTAAGCGGTTCGTCTGTCCCGCGAATAAGAAGTGTGTCCCACATGGCTTACATAAAGATTGCCGAAGGGTGCAGCAGGCATTGCAGTTATTGTATAATTCCAAGGCTTCGGGGGAAGCAACGGAGCCGGCCTGTTGAAGATATAGTATCGGAAACGCGGTTACTTATAGAATCGGGAGCAAAGGAGCTTGTCCTTGTAGCCCAGGATACTACATCATATGGTAAGGATTTGGGCGGTCGGGTCACCCTTGGGCTGCTTCTTAACAAAATTTCCAAAATAGCAGAAAATACATGGATAAGGGTGCTGTACGGTCATCCTGAAAGTATTGATGATGAAACCATAAAAACTATGGCATCCAACAGCAATATTTGTCCTTATTTTGATATTCCGATCCAGCATGCAAGCCGTTCCGTATTAAAAAAAATGGGAAGAAACTACAGTCAAACATATCTATTAAACCTCTTTGATAAAATACGGTCAATGGTTCC
>JAHJQU010000185.1 GCA_018819005.1 Pseudomonadota bacterium
GATCCGGGATACATGCTTTGCGAGCGTTTTGTCCTCGCAACAGGAAAGAATTACACGCATAGAATATATATTGGAGATGGCATTTATGCCGATTTGACCCTGATTTATCAGAAAAGCGGCTTTAAAAAATTGCCCTGGACATACCCTGATTATTATAATGAAAAAATGGTTTCATATCTGAAAGCTGTTCGTGAAAAATATATGGTTGATCTTAAGCGGGATACAAAAAAATGATTAAAAGCATGACCGGTTTTGCCCGGTCCGAAAAAGAGAATGAACGTATTGCAGTTATGACTGAAGTCCGCTCATACAACAGCAAGTACCTTGATTTAAATTTGCGCATACCACATGATTACCTCTGCTTTGAGGAAAGAATTAAGGGCCTTGTTACCGGCAAAACATCAAGAGGCCGCATAGAGGTTAAGATTGAATTAAGAGATAAAAACAACAGAATCAGAGAGTTTGAAATAGATGAAGGCAAAGCGGCGGCATACTACGATGCACTTATGCGCCTGAAAGGGATATTGCAAATCAGTACGGAAATACCTATTGAAATTATTGCCGGGGCTGAAGGGGTCATAAAACCGGCAGAGGTTGAAAAAGATACTGAATCGGAGTGGCCTTTAATTAGCGATTGTTTAAATGAGGCCATGGAGCGGATAGATGAAATGAGAATAAAAGAGGGGGAGTATATTACCCGGGATTTTATAAGCCGCTTTGATAATATTGGCAGATCTTTGAGCAGGATTGAAGAAGAGTCGCGTGGCCTTCCGTTATATTATCAGGAGAGGCTTAAGGAGCGAATATCAGCATTAACGAGGGATACCGTTGTGCTGGATGCCGGAAGGATTGCCCAGGAGGCGGCGTTCCTTGCTGACAGATGTGACATATCAGAAGAGATAGTCAGGGCAAGAAGCCATATCAGCCAGTTTTATCTTATAATGAATTCAGGCGAGCCTGCCGGAAGAAAGATGAATTTCCTTCTGCAGGAGTTAAACCGCGAATTCAATACAATTGGCTCAAAAACAGAAAAAGCTATTGTCTCCCACACTGTTGTGGATGTTAAATCCGAAATAGAAAAGATACGGGAGCAGGTTCAGAATATTGAATAAATAGTGTCCATCATGAAACCAAATATGGACACATTGTGGTTTACATCCGGAAACTAAATAATTTATCTGTCGGAGGGGGAATGGAACAGACTCTGTTGAATATTGGTTTTGGCAGCTCAGTAGTTGCCGAGCGTGTTGTTGCAATAGTATCGCCAAAATCGGCTCCAAAGAAGCGTCATTCGGTTCCGATGAAGCGCCTTAAGGATGATGCAAAAGAAGAAAATCGACTCGTCGATGCAACGCACGGACGTGAGACACGGGTAATAATCATCATGGACAGTAACCATGTTGTGCTTTCCGCCATTCAGTCTGAAAAGATAACCGGTGGTGGGGGAATGGAACAGACTCTGTTGAATATTGGTTTTGGCAGTTCAGTAGTTGCTGAGCGTGTTGTTGCAATAGTATCACCAAATTCGTCTCCGATGAAGCGCTTGAAGGATGACGCAAAAGAAGAAAAACGACTCGTTAATGTAACGCACGGGCACAAGGTACGGGTAATAATCGTCATGGACAGCAACCATGTTGTGCTTTCCGCCGTCCGGTCTGAAACAATATCCAAGCGATATGCTTCACTAAAGGAATCGAAGTAAGCTGCCATGACTTCCGATACTGATATCACAAGGGGTAAGAATGATAAAACGGCTGAACCTGAAAGAGGTCGTCTATTTATAATTTCCGCGCCATCGGGAGCAGGAAAAACCTCTCTTTGCGGTGCTTTGATGAAGCATTTTGATGGGATGCTCTATTCAATATCTTACACTACAAGAGAGCCCCGCAAGGGAGAAAAAGATGGTGTAGATTACCACTTCATATCAAAGGATTATTTTGAAAAACAGATAGATGCCGGTACGTGGGCCGAATGGGCCGAAGTTCACGGGAATTATTACGGAACATCAGCCGTTTTATTAGACAAAGCTATTGCTTCCGGAAACGACATACTTCTTGATATTGATGTTGAGGGTACCAAACAGATTATCGGACGGTATCCGGATAGTATTACAATATTTATCATGCCGCCCTCCCTTGATATTCTCAGATTCCGAATGGAGTCGAGAGGAGCAGACAGCAAAGAGGTGATAGAAAGGCGTATGATAAATGCAGAAAAGGAAATGTCCCAAAAAAGTATTTACAAACATGTAATTGTCAATGACAACCTTCCGAAAGCGGTTGCAGAGCTTATTTCAACAGTTGAGATGTATCGTAAAGGCATGAGGGGAAAGGCGTGAATCGCAGATCGTGAATAGTGAATGGTGAAAAGTGAATAGTGAAAAGTGAATAGTGAAAAGAAAGCGGCAAAGGGGCAGAGGCACAAAGGGAATATGAAAGGTCGAAATTCGAAGTACGAAGTTCGAACCAGAAACCAGGAACCGGAGACCAGAAACTATAGGCGCACGAGCC